>NZ_RAWD01000077.1:0-30916 GCF_003612065.1 Corallococcus sp. CA047B | reverse complement strand
GCCCAGAACCGGTGTCTGGCATTGGCCGCGAACACCGGCTTGTTCTCGCAGGTGTCCACCCCCAGGAACTCCGGCGCCCGGCCCGGCGCGAACACCGCCACCCGGCCGCCCTGCCCGAGCAGCGTCACGTCCCCCTGCACCGCCCAGCGCAGCGATGGGTCCAACCCACCGCGCATCACCGTGCGCCCGTCCTCGCGCCGGTAGGCGCCGTCCGCGTGGTGGACGAAGCGCACCGTCCCGTCGTCCGCGCTCGCGTGCACCACCACGCCCCGGGTGGTGAACTTCCGCGTCGCCACCACCTGCCCCCGCACCGCCGTCACCGGCGTGGCCGCCGCCGTCGCATGCGGCTGACACGAAGGACAGGCGGTCCGCGCATGCTCCACACCGCACGACGCGCACACCGTGAAGCGCAGCCGTTCCAGCACCGGCAGCGGGAACGCGCCGCGCAGGTCCTCCACGAACACCTGGTGGAACAGGTGCAGCACCTCATCCGGCAGCGTGGCCCGGGGCAGCGCGGGCTTGGGGTACTGCACGTCCGCGTGGAAGACGGTGACGCGCTGGAGCACCCGCGCCACCGCGTTCAGCCGCGCGCCCTGCGCCTTCGGTCGGTGGATGCCGCCCTGCGGCCCCACGCACAGCAGCGACTGCATCACGGTGACGGCGAAGGCATACCAATCACTGTCCACCGTCGCCGGCCGCACCGGCGTGAGCGCCTGCGCTCCCGTGTCCAGGCGCAGCGGATCCAGGAACCGCTCGGTGAACACCGGGCAGACGTAGCTTCCAAACTGGAAGCTGTCCGCGTCGATGAGGTACGCGTCCGTCCCCGTCACCAGCACGTTCAGGTCATTGAAGTCCCCCACCACCACGCCGTTCGCGTGCACCGCGCCCAGCACCCGGTGCAATCCCGCGAGCACCGTCACCGCGTCCGCGGACCTGCCACCCGCGCGCCGGAACGCGGGCTCCCCCCACCGGCGCAGTGGTTCCACGCCGTCCAGCTTGCGCATCGCGTAGCCCAGCACCTCCGCGCCCTTGCGGTCCGTGGCCAGCGCCTGCGGCGTCACCACCCTGGACGGCAGGCCCTGGGGGAAGGCGCGCAGCTTGCGCTGGTGCTCCGCGAGCCGCGCCTTCGCGGCGTCCTGCTCGTGCGTCAGGCCCAGGTAGTCCGGATGCTCGGGCCGCTTGAAGACCTTGAGCGCGCGTCCGTCGCCCAGGTCATACACATCCGCCTCGCCGCCCTTGCCCAGCGCGCGCTGCGGATCCAACCGCACCTTCTTTCCTTCCAGCCAGACGTCCATGGCCTCACGCCCTCCCCATCCGCCGACGCAGCACCACCAGCGTGGTGTCATCCGACAGCAGGCCCGGCGTGCGCAGCAGCCGCCGCTCCGCGAAGTCCGCGCGCACCGCTTCACGGTTGAGCTGCGCGAGCCGCCGTCGCACCGCGTCCGGGTTCGTGAAGTAGCGGTCCTCCGTCCAGAACCGCGACAGCGGACCCACCGGCTCGTCGCGCTCGGGCAGCCGCGCCGCCGCGAGCCCCAGCAGATCCCCCACCCCGTCCGTGCCCAGGAGCAGCGCGTGCACGTCGTCGGTGGGCACCAGCGCCCGTGACACCAGCGGCACGTCCTCCCCGCGCAGGAGCGAATACGCGAGGTACGGCGGCGCGTTGCCCGGGAACGGCCCCAGCGAATGCACCTCGCCGTTGAGCATCCACACCCCATCCCCCGACGAGAAGACGAGCGTGTGCGTGGGCGTCACCACCGTCCCCACGATGGTGAAGAGGAAGTCCCCCAGCACGTCCCGGCCCAGCGTCGCGCACAGCCCGTCCAGCAGCCCCAGCAGGTCCTCGCGCAGCCCCGGGAGGAACCCCTCGCCGTCCACCGTCTCCCCGCGCGCCAGCCGGGCCTGCGCCGCCTGCGCCAGCCGCCGCACGCCCAGCTGCGCGCCCAGCTCGCTGCACGGCTGGCTGCCACACCCATCCGCCACCAGCGCCACCAACCCGTGCTCGCTCTCCCGGACGCAGACGGCGTCCTGGTTGTTGCGCCCCGAGCGCGCGTGCTCCCGGCCCTGCACCGAACCCACCGCGACGTCGAAGGGCAGCGTGGACATGGCTCTCCCGTGGCCCTCGAAGGGCACGCACGACAGGAACCTGCGGAAAAGAAGCGACCGGCGGCCGCCCCGACTTCGTGTAGATACGACACGAACATAGCGTCCACATGACACGAAGTCAAGGCGACGCACGGAACCAGCACTCCGGGGCAGTCCGGAGCGCCGCGGTCAACAGGGGACGGGGGGCCCGTCAGAGCTCGAAGTTGAAGCCGGCCTTCTCGAGCTGTTTGTACTTCTTGTGGTCGAACCGGTAGAGGCGGGCGGCGCGGTGGGACACGTCCTGCTCCACCTCATCCAGTTCCTCCAAGAGGTCCATGGCGAGGATCTTCTTGCGGAAGTTGCGCTTGTCCAGCTCGCGCTCCAGCACCGTTTCGTACAGCCGCTGGAGTTGCGACAGGGTGAACTTGGGCGGCAGCAATTCGAAGCCGATGGGCTGGTAGCGCACCTTGCCCTTGAGCCGCTGCAGCGCGGTGGCGAGCACGTCCGCGTGGTCGAACGCGAGCTTGGGCGTGTCCCAGACGGAGAACCACGCCGCCTCGCGCGCATCGGTGGACGCTTGCAGGTGATGGGCGCTGAGCTTCACCAGCGCGAAGTACGCCACGGTGATGACGCGGCCCCGGGGGTCCCGCTCCGGCGCGCCGAACGTGTAGAGCTGCTCCAGGTGGCTGGTGCGCAGACCCGCCTCCTCCTCCAGTTCGCGGCGCGCGGCGTCCTCCAGGGACTCCTCCATGCGCACGAAGCCGCCGGGCAGCGCCCACCGCCCCGCGTAGGGCTCCACCCCGCGCTGGATGAGCAGCACCTTGAGGTCCTCCTCGTCCAACCCGAAGACGACACAGTCCACCGTCACCGCCGGGCGCGGGTACTCATAGGTGTGGCTCACGTGTGGACACCCTCCGTCCTTCGCAGGGTGACCCCACGCGAAGGCGCGCCGGCATCGTGTCCAGGGGACACGGTGGGGGCAAGCGCCTTCGCGCGAAGGAGGACGGCCGGGACGGCGACTACGCTTCGAGCAGGCGGCCCAGGCGGCGCCAGTCCACGAGCTGGACGTTCTCTTCCGCCAGGTCGAACTCCAGCGAGCGGCGCATGCCCAGCACGTCGCCACCCATCTGGAAGGGCACGTCGCGGTCGAAGTCCATCCGCAGGCGCTCCACGAAGAAGTCGTGCATGCGCGGCATGGGGTGCTCCCCGCGCCACAGGCGGAACATGTTGCGCGTCGCCTCCATCACCCCGGCGCCGTACACGCGCACCGACAGCCGGTGGGGCACCGCCTGCGCGAAGGGGAACGCCTTGAAGCCGAAGCCCCACTCCGGCGTGGTGGCCGCGCCGGCCACGCCCGCGGGGCCCTGGTACAGGAGCGCGCCCTCGCCACCGTTGGGCACCGGCCGCACCGCGCCCGTCGAGTCCATGGTCAGCGCGGAGCCGCCCAGGTTGTAGACGGACACGTTCGGGTTGCCCTCGCCGAACAGGTGCCGGGGCACCGTGCGGGTGAACATGGCGCCCAGGTAGCCGCGCAGGCCCGCCTGCGTGCTCTTGAGCGGCCCGGCGGAGGCGAGCTGGTTCTTGAAGTCCTGAATCATCTCCGCGTCCCAGCCGGTGCCCGCGAAGGGCGCCACCCGGCCCTCCACCCGCACCAGCGAGAAGGGACGCAGGGGCGGCAGCCGCTCGCCGTACGCGGCGATCTGCTTCAGGGCCACGTGGGGACGGGGCGCGCCGGTGACACGGGCCCAGGCGTTGCCAGTGCCCAGGGGCAGCACACCGATGGCGGGCAGGGCCACGCCCTGGGAGCGCAGCTCGTTGAGCAGGCCGGTGATGGTGCCGTCGCCTCCGCCCGCCAGCAGCAGGCTGGGCGGGTCATGCCGGAGCTGGTCCACCCACTCCCGCGCTTCTTCGAGGGAACGGGTGAGGGCCACCCGGGCGCGGGGAAGCAGGTCGCGGACAAGCCCCCCCATGCCCTCGGAGCCTTTACGCGCACGCAGATTGACGAGGACGGCGATGTTCATGGCGGGTGTGACTCTTCCCCAGGTCATGTCATGGCCCCGTCACGGAGTCCCCCGGAATGAGGGCGCACCCGCGAAACATGGGCATCACACCCCCAGGGCGTGCGAAAGCCTCAGGCCCAGACGGCGGTCGCTCGCACGGCGGCGCAGGGACACCGCCGCGGCGGCCAGTCCTCCGGCGACCAGAAGACGGCGCAGCCATTGTTTTCCGGCCCCGTGGTAACCGCCCGACGTCCCGGTGCCTTCGGGCATGGGCTGGAAGACGTTGCCGGAGGTGGCGCCCTGCCGCTCGTCCTTGAAGTGCAGGACGTCCGTGCCGGCGCGCATGGAGCGTTCGAAGGTGGCGGGGAACAGCCCGTGCATCGCCGCGAAGCTCTTGCCCGCGGGGCCAACGAGGGTCTCCGGTTCAGGGTGGCGCAGGACGCGCAGGATGGTGCGGGCCACGCGCTCCGGCGCGTAGACGGGCTCCACCGGGCGGATGCGCCAGCCGGTGTAGTTGGCGGTGTGGCGCCACAGGGGCGTGTCGATGGCGGCGGGCATCACCGTGCACACGTCGATGCCGGTGCGCAGCAGTTCCTGGCGCAGCGACGCGGAGAAGCCGCGCACCGCGAACTTGGAGGCCACGTAGGCACTCAGGTAGGGCGCGGGCACGGTCCCGAAGGCGGAGGACACGTTGACGAGCGTCCCATAGCCCTGGCGGCGGAACTGGCCCAGCGCCGCGCGCGCGCCGCTCACCGTGCCGAAGAAGTTCACCTCCATGAGCTGGCGGAAGGCCTCGTCCGGCGTCTCCTCCAGACTGCCCAGCATGTAGACGCCCGCGTTGTTCACCCAGCCGTTGAAGTGGCCGAAGGCGCGCACGGCCTCCTCCGCCAGGTGGTGCACGGACGCCGCGTCCGACACGTCGGTGGGCACCACCAGGGCCTGGACCCCCAGGGCCTCGCACTCGGCCGCCAGGTCCTCCAGCGGCTCCTCCCGGCGCGCGGCGAGGACCACGTGCGCGCCCTTCTTCGCCAGCAGCAACGCCGTGGTCCGGCCGATGCCGCTGGAGGCTCCGGTGATGACGATGACCTTCTTCTTCCAGGCGCGATCCATGGTGTGAGGTCCTTGAGGAAGGTTGAGTGGGCGTCGCCCGTGACGCCCCACGTCGGAAAGTGGGGACGAAGCAGGAGTCGTACCCGTGCCTCTGGTGGCCTACCTGGGGAGCAGCCAGCGGAGCAGCCCGGGCGCGGGGGGCCCGTGAGTCGGATGGGCGTCCAGGATCGGGACCGGCAGGAGCTGCCCGGGGTCACTGGCCTGGAGGGCGGGCAGTCCGGTAGAGGACGGAACGCGGCCTGCATCGCTGAACCTTATGAGCCCTCTTCAAAAAATCGCCCGGTGGCTTGGGGGTACCGTCGCCCTACTTTCCAGCACGGCGTGCCTGAGCATCCCGCCGCTGGAAGCCTCCAATACCCAGGTTCGCTTCGTCACGCCGGAGTCCCCGGCGTACACGAACGGCATCGTCTCCGTGCAGCTTGACGTCACGGGTGACGATCCCTCCCGGGTAGAGCTGTTGCTGGATGGCGCGCTTCTTACGATCGTCGAACCTCCCTATGACTATTCGTGGGACACGACCTCGACGCCGGAAGGCCCGCACCAACTGGTGGTGAGGGCGTCAACGGGCGGCGCGGTCTTCACCAGCGGGCCGCGCGAGGTGGTGGTCGACCGGACACCTCCTCAAGTCGTGATGCGGACGCCAAAACCCTCAGCCCAGACCGTCTGGGTACGAAGCCTCATCCAGGCCGTTTTCAATGAGCCCCTTCAGACCAGCACCCTCACGAATGAGTCCGTGCGCCTGAAAATGGGTGGCATCGACATCTCGAAAACCGTGTCTCCGTCCTCCGATGGAACGACCGTCACCGTGAGTCCCGTGACTGCATTCAAAGCAGCCGCCAGTGCCGCGCTCATCCTGACCAGCGATATCACGGACCTTGCAGGCAACCGACTGGCGGCACAGAGCGAGGATTGGTCGTGGGAGATGCCTTCCTGGATTCCTTGGGGACAGGCGGAGGGGGCCGTCGTCACGACTGGCGCGGCGCAATTGGGCAGCTACGACTTCGACTCCAAGGGCAGGTTGGTAGCAGCTTGGCACATCCTGGAAGGCTCGGCTCGCAGACTCTACGTCCGCCGGTGGGAAGATGGAGAATGGCATCAATTTGGCGAAGCGCTTGGCGGCACTGGAGCCGATGCCCGCATCGAGGAGGCCGCCCTCACATTGACCCGTGATGACATACCGATCGTGGCGTGGAGCGAGGTGGATTTGGCGGGCATCTTCCAACTCCATGCCCAACAATGGACGGGTTCTCAGTGGACGCCCCTGAGCGATCCTGCGAGTCCGTCCGAGGTGCTCACCCACAAGCAATCACCCTCATTCTTCCGGACCTCTGGCGGAAAGCCCGCCCTCATATGGAGGGAATGGAAGAACAACAGCGCCTCATTGTGCATCAGTACGCTCGATGAACAGCATTGGACCTGGCAACGAACCATCAAGTGCATCGCCACTCCAACACCCGACGTTCACACCAACAGCCAGGCGGTCCTCCAATTCTCCACGGCAGATGCCCCTGTGGTCGCATGGGCCACACCTGGACCCCCCATCACCCTGCACATCAGCCATTTCGTCGACCAGGATTGGATTGAACTCGAGAGCGACTTCACCACGGATGTTCAGGGTGGGCTTCTTGGGATGAGCCTTGATGGCACCCAGAAGCCTCTCATTTCATGGAGACAGTTCGACGGAAATGCTGAAAGCCTCTATGTCAGCAGGTGGACCGGGACCTACTGGGAGGAGCTTGGCGGTCGCCTCGATGCTGTAACGGGAAAGACTTCTGTTTTCGCACATTCAATCGCGGGGGATGCAACGGGAACTCCCATGGTCGCATGGATTGAACAAGGAGCCCCTCCAGGGAAGCTCTACATTCGACGTTGGGAGGGCGGGGTATGGAGCCCAATCGACGTTCAATCGCTGGGCCAGGACTTCGTATCCTTCCATGGGTTTCGGCGTACGGCCTCCGATCGTCTTTTATTGACCTGGGTCGATGGCTCGGTGGATGGCACAGGACCTCTGCGGGTCAGGCAGTTCAATCAATGATTGGCATCCGCTTCGGTCATCCACTCCTCCGTTGCCCATCCCCACTCATCCCTTCCTTCTCATGCGATTCCAGCAAGTGGGCCTTCTCTTGAACCAGCTCCCATCCGCGCTTGCCCTTCTGTGTCTGCTATGCACCACCGCCGCGCAGGCCGCGCCCCACCGGCTGGTGGTCTCCAGCGGCGATTGCCGGGACGCGGAGCTGAGCGGCCAGTCGAAGGCGTTCTACGACTCGCTGCGCGCCCGCCCCGAGCAGCGCGTGCTGGGCGCTCCCGAGTTCGCCGAGCGGCTCTTCCCCGCCCCCGCGCGCTCCTTCGAGGACCTCCAGCGTCAGCTCGACGCCGCGCAGGACCAGTTCTACGAGGGCCGCAACGCCAAGGCGACCCAGTTGCTGGACGATGCGCTGCGCGACATCAAGCGCCTGCCCGCGGGAGAGGAGCGCTGGAAGCTCTTCGTGCACGCGCAGTTGCTGCACGGCCTCAACCACCGGGCGCTCGGGAAGCTCAAGGACAGCGACGCGGCGTTCCTCCAGGTGTTGCGGCTCCAGCCGACGTACCAGTTGGACCCGGACCAGTACGCCCCCTCCCTGCGGCAGGCGTTCGAAAAGCTGCGCCGCGACCTGGCGCGGGCTCCGAAGGTGAATCTGTCGGTGAAGTCCACGCTGCCTGCGTCGGACGTGTACCTGGACGGGTTGGGCGTGGGCCAGACGCCGCTCACGCAGGAGCTTCCCGCCGGGGCGTATGACATCTCCGTGGTGAAGGGGGACGTGGTGAGCTTCCCCCGGCAGGTGCAGGCCCAGGGCGTGGACACGCCGCTGCTGGTGGACCTGGCGTATGAGGGGTCGGTGACGGCCGCGCCGTTTCCCTGCCTCGCCGTCGCGGATGGCAATGAGGAGCGCACGCTGAGCCACGCGGTGCGCCTGGGCGGCACGCTCGGGGTGGAGGAGGTCATCGTCGTGCGGCTGGAGCGTCCGAGCAGCGGGCCCAAGTGGTTCGCCGCCACGGTGCTCAACGTCGAGGGTGGACAGAAGCTGCGCGAGGGCGGCTTCAAGACGCAGGGCCTGGAGGCCCCCAGCGAGGCGCTCAACGCGCTCGTGGACTTCGTCACCACCGGACGCTCACCCTCGAACCTCGTGGTGATGAACAACGCCAACGGCCGGGCCCCCTGGGACGCGAGCGCGCGGGTCCCGCCGGCCTCCAGCACGGGCGCGGACCTCACCGCCCCCAGCCGCCTGTCGGAGGAAGGAGACCTCTCCACCTCCGCTGCCCCTCCCGGGACGGGCCTGCGCACGGCGTCCTATGTGGCGCTGGGCGCGGGCGTGGCGGTCCTGGGCGGCGCGGGCATCGTGCGGCTCCTGGCCCAGAAGGACCTGGACGACCTGGAGGCCCGCCGCGCGGCGACCGGTGGCCGGCTCGTGGGCACGGATTCCCAGACCGTCGCGCTGCGCGACTCGCTCGTGAAGAAGAGTGACCTGATGACGGGCCTGCTCATCGGCGGGGGCGCGGCGGTCGTGACGGGGGCGGTGCTCTACCTCGTGTCCTCGCCCGCGAAGCCTCCGCCATCCCTCACGCTGGGCGTCGCGGCGGACGGGACGGGCGCGGCGGCGAGTGTCTCCGGGTCGTTCTGACCGGACATTCCCACGGGAAGCACCGGGGGCGGTGCGCATAGAGTGCCGCCCCATGCGCGCTTCCCTCCTCCTGCTGCTGCTCACGGCGAGCACCGCCCTCGCGGCGCCCCGGACCTTCCGCGTCGACTACTTCCACACCGGCAACGCCACCGAGGAGCGCTTCAGCCTGGAGCGGCTCGTCGTGGAGCCGCTGCCCTGGCCGGGCCACCCGGCGCGGGCGCTCGACGAAACGAACCTGGGCAAGTACTTCTTCGAGGTGCGGGACCGGAAGACGAACCGGCTCCTGTACTCGCGAGGCTTCGCCTCCATCTTCGGCGAGTGGGAGCTGACGGGCGAGGCGAAGCAGGGCCACCGCACCTTCAGCGAGTCGCTGCGCTTCCCCAGCCCTTCCGAGCCCGTCCAGGTCATCCTGAAGAAGCGCGACGCCCAGAATGCCTTCCGCGAGGTGTGGTCGCTGATCGTGGATCCGAAGGACCCCTTCGTCGACCCGTCCTCCCCGCCCGCGCCGGGCGCGTTGATCAAATTCCTGGAGAGCGGCCCATCGCAGGACAAGGTGGACTTCCTCATCCTGGGTGACGGCTACACGGAGGCCGAGCGGCCGAAGTTCGAGAAGGACGCGCGGCGGATGCTGGACATCCTCTTCAGCTATTCGCCCTTCAAGGAGCGCAAGGGGGACTTCAACGTCTGGGGCCTGATGCCCGGGGCGGCCGAGTCCGGCATCTCGCGGCCCTCCACCGGCATCCACCGGCGTCCGCCCCTGGGTTCCACGTACGACGCCTTTGGCGCCGAGCGTTACATCCTCACCTTCGACAACGCCGCGCTGCGTGATACCGCCGCCTTCGCGCCCTACGAGTTCGTGGAAATCCTGGCCAACGGCAACACCTACGGCGGCGGCGGCATCTTCAACCTCTTCGGCACCGTGGCGGCCGACAGCCTCTGGGCCCCCTACGTCTTCGTCCACGAGTTCGGCCACCACTTCGCGGGCCTCGCGGACGAGTACTACTCCTCCGCGTCCGTCTACGGCCCCGCGCCCGAGGACCGGGTGGAGCCGTGGGAGAAGAACGTCACCGCGCTCAAGGACCCCGCGCAGCTCAAGTGGAAGGACCTGGTGTCCCCGGGCACGCCCATCCCCACGCCGTGGAATCAGGCTGCGTTCGACGCGCATGCCGTCCAGGTGCAGCAGCGCCGGCAGAAGATTCGCGCGGAACGCAAACCCGAGGCGGAGATGGATGCGCTCTTCACGTCGCAGCGGGACTGGGAGGAGAAATTCCTGGGCGCGCTGAAGGTCGCCGGGAAGGTGGGGGCCTACGAGGGCGCGATGTACGAGTCGCGCGGCTTCTACCGTCCGCAAACCGACTGCGTGATGTTCACCCGCGACCGGGTGCCCTTCTGCTCCGTCTGTCAGCACGGAATCAGTGAGATCATCGACCTCTACGCGGGCCCGGCTCGCGCCCACCCCCGGAAGACTCCCTGACTTTCAGAGTTTCCAAGGGTCCTGTGCGTGACAGGGATGTGGCAGGGGGTTGGGCAAATGGACGCCCCCTCATTTTCAGGTGTAAGGGGGACGCAGTCTGCAATCTGAAACCCCCAGGGGAGGCATTCACATGCTGAAGCGGAGCTGGCTGCCGGCGCTCGTGACCACCGTGTTCGTCACGGTCGGTACGGGTTGTGGAGATGAGTGTGTTGATCAATTCGACTGTCGCGACAAGGGCACGCCGCCCGCGGGGCAGGCCTACGCCTGTGTCGAGAACAAGTGCGAGCTGCGCACGCTGACGCCGACGCCCGAGGAGGACGCGGGCACCGGGACGGACGCGGGTACCACGACGGACGCGGGTACCACGACGGACGCGGGCACCACGGACGCGGGTACCACGACGGACGCGGGCACCGGCACGGACGCGGGCACGGGCCCCACTGCATGCACCCCGGCTTGTGACCTGACGCAGGCGTGCAACATCGAGACGAACACCTGTGAGGCCTCCAGCGTCACCACGACGCCGGCGGAGACGAGCACGCAGATCACCGCGGTCATCACCGCGGCGGCGGGCGCGCAGTCCCCCGCGCTGCCCATCAGCGGCGCGTTCGTCACCTTCGTGAAGCCCACCGTGGCGGGCAGCACCGAGGCGGCCGGCTTCTTCCTGCAGGCCGAGGCGGCCGGTCCGGCGGTGTTCGTGCTGGGCTCCGCTTCCGCCACGCCGGTCGCCGTGGGCGACCGCGTGACGCTGAACGTCACGGAGACGGAAGTCACCAGCGGGCTCCGCGTGGTGAAGACCGCCACCGACCTGACCGTGGCGAGCAAGAACCACGGCGTGTGGAACCTGGACACCGCGACGCCTCCGGGTCTCAAGGTGGACGTGTCCGGCGTGAGCAGCTTCGAGGACGCCGGCACGACCGCGACGTATGAGAGCCGGCTGGTGACGGTGTCCGGAACGGTGGAGGCGGCGGCCGCCAGCGGCGCTGGCTTCTCTGGCTTTCCGCTGACCACGACGGGCGAGGCCTCGCCCAGCCCTCTGCGCCTGCGCGTCCCCGACGCCATCGCGTCGGAGCTGGACCTGACGACGGGCTGCGCCGTGCTCGTGCCCACTGGCATCGTCTGGCGCTTCAATGCCCAGCCCCAGGTGTCCGTGTTCACCTCGTCCCAGCTCACCGTGAACGCCTGCCCTGCCCCCAAGCTCACCGGCGCGCTGGCGCTGAGCACGACGGCAGTGCGGCTGACGTTCGACCGCAAGCTGGACGCGGCCACCGTGCAGGCCACGGACTTTGCCCTCACGCCGACCGTGGCGGTCTCCGCCTCGACGGTCACGGGCGGTCAGGTCGACCTGACGACGGACGCCCTGGCGGCGACCACGTCGTACACGGTGACGGTCAACGGCGAGGTGAAGGACACCGCCGGCACGGTGCTGAACGCCGCGGCCAACAGCGCGACGTTCATCAGCTTGACGCCGCCCCCCTCCGGGCCCGCGCTGGTCATCAACGAGATCGACTACGACAACGTCGGCACCGACAACACGGGGGCGGAGTACGTGGAGATCTACAACCGAGGCAACGCGGCGGCGGACCTGAGCGACGTCCTCCTGCTGTTCGTCAACGGTGACGCGCCGGCTGCCCAGCCCCGCCGGGAGTACCTGCGCTTCGCCCTGTCCGACACGAAGGACGCAACCGGCGCGGCGGCCACCTCGCTGCCCCCGGGCGGCTACCTCGTGGCGGCGCCCCAGCCGTTCTTCGACACCGTGACGCTGCCGGCCGGCACGCTGCGGCTCGTCATCAAGGGGACCTCCGCCACCACCCCGAACGCCGACGTCATCCAGAACGGCACCGGTGACGGCGTGGGCCTGGTGCAGAACGCGACGGGGACGCTCCTCGACAGCCTCTTCTACGAGTCAGGCACGCAGAACGCCACGTTCACCATCAACACGGCCGCGGGCGATAAGTCGCTGAACTTCGAGGAGGGGACGCGCGCCGCCGCCGCCGACTCGAACGCCGCCGTGGGCTCGCTGCAGCGCGTGCCGAACGGCAATGACTCGAACAACAACAACGCGGATTTCAAGTTCGTGGGCACGCTGACCCCCGGTGGACCGACGCCGTAGTCCCTACCGCTGAAGTCCTGAAGTGACAGGGCCGCGATCCTCCTGGGATCGCGGCCCTTCTTCTTGTCGGCCGGGCAATCTGTCACGCTGTCCCCTGTCGGGACGCGCCGCCCGCCATCGGGGTGGGCCTCTGTCTCGAGTCCGCGCCCAATCCCGGCGCCCAACTCGGACGGCCCATGTCGCTTCTTCGCGTTCTCGCTCCGCTGCTGGTCCTGCTGCTCAGCGCATGTCCCGGCCCCGGACCCACGCCCGCACCGCCTCCCGACAGCGGCGTGCCCGTGGACGCGGGCCAGACTTCCGACAGCGGCGTGCCCGTGGATGCGGGCCAGACTCCCGCGCTCACCATCTCCAGCGCGACGCTGGCTGCCGCCGAAGCACTCGCGCCCTATGAGGCCGCGCTCCTGGCCTCCGGAGGACAGGCACCCTACTCCTGGCGGGTGACGCTGGGCCCGCTCGTGGACGGGCTCACGCTGTCCTCCGAAGGCGTGTTGACGGGCACCCCGCGCTTCTCCGGTGGCCACGCGTTCACCGTCGAGGTCCAGGACGCCCAGGGCACCCGCGTCGAACAGACGCTGACCCTGCGCATCAACGGCACCGCGTACGCCCTGCTTCCGGACGCCTATGTCTCCGAACCCTACGCCTGGACCTTCCGCGCACCCGATGGCGCCGTCGCCCCGGTCTGGAGCACCGGGAGCACACCGCCGGACGGGCTGCGCCTGGACGCCGGTGGCACCCTGTCCGGTGTACCCACCGCGCCCGCGAGCGCCGTCCTCACCGTGGGCGTCCAGGACTCGGGCCGCGCCGCAGCCTGGACCCATGCGCTGTCCGTCCTCCCGCTTCCTTCCATCACGTCCACCCTGCTGCCGGACGCAGATGCGGCGCAGCCCTACTCCGCGACGCTGACGGCCACCGGAGGAAAGGCCCCGCTCGTCTGGAGCGCGGCCCCGGGCGCGCTGCCTGCCGGACTCACCCTGTCGGGCGCGGGCGTCCTGTCGGGCACGCCCTCGACGGAAGGCGCGGCCTTCACCGTCACCGTCACCGACGCCAACGCTCGCACGGCCTCCCGCGAGCTGCGGCTGTCCTTCGCCTCCAGCACCCTCGAGATGAAGTCCCTGTCGCTCGCGGACGGACGCGTGGGCGAGCCCTATTCCGAAACGCTCGTCGCGTCCGGGGGAAGCAAGCCGCACACCTGGAGCTTCACCGGCACGCTGGCCGCCGGCCTGTCCCTGACTCCCGATGGCACCCTGTCCGGCGTGCCCACCGCCGCGGGCACCGTGCCCTTCACCGCCACCGTGCGCGACGCGGCGGGACAGACGGTGTCGCGCCGCCTGCCGCTGACGGTGCTCGCGCCTTCGAAGCTGTTCACCGTGGGCCACTGGAACCTGGAGTGGTTCGGCGCCCCCAACCAGGGCCCGCCGCGCTCCACCTCCGACGGAGGCCTTCCGGATGATCTCCAGGTCGCGGGTGCCAGGGAGGTGCTGGGCTCCGCCAGCGCCCACGTCTGGGGACTGGTGGAGATGGTGGACACCACCGACTTCGACACCCTCAAGGCCGGCCTGCCCGGCTACACGGGCTTCCTCGCCAACAACCCCGCGTATGTGCTGAGCGGCACGTCGCTGTACTCGGCCGGCGAACAGAAGCCCGGCATCCTCTACGACAGCTCCCTCACCTACCGCAGCGCGCAGATCATCCTCACCGCGCAGGCCGCGGACTTCGGCGGACGCCCACCCCTGCGTGTGGACTTCACCACCCGCATCCACGGCGAGGACGCGCCGCTGGTCGTCATCGTCGTGCACATGAAGGCGTTCGAGGACCTGACGTCCTACGGGCAGCGCCTGCGCTCCTCCGCCGCGCTCAAGAACTACCTGGACGTCTGGTTGCCCGAGGCGCGCGTGCTCGTCATCGGCGATTGGAACGATGACCTGGATGAGTCCATCGCCACCGACAACGGCACCGCGCTGCCCACGCCGTTCGCGAACTTCCTCGACGACCCCACCCACTACACGTTCATCACCCAGCCGCTGACTGCCTCCAACAACCGCACCACCGTGGAGTACGACGAGGTCATCGACCACACGCTCGCCACCGACGAGATGACCCTCGAGGCCGTGCCCGGCGCCGTCCAGGTGCTCCGCCCCGACACGTCCATTCCGGACTACGCCGGCGCGGTCAGCGACCACTTCCCCGTCCTCAGTCGCTATGACTTCAGCGGTCCCGCCGGCCCGCGCGTGAAGCTCACCGCGCCCCTGAGCGGCACCTTCGTGAAGGGCGAGACGCTGACCTTCACCTGGCGCTCCGCGGGCGTGGCGACGGTGCGCATCGAGGTCTCCTACGACGACGGCGAACACTGGGGCGTCATCGCGCCTTCGGTGTCCGCGGCCGTGGGCCGCCATGCGTGGACGGTGCCGGACCTGGAGAACCCGACGGTGCGCGTGCGCGTGGTGGACACCGCGAAGGACTCGCGCTTCGACATGAACCCGGTGGCGCTCTGGTTCACGCGCACGGCGCCGCGCGTGTTCATCAACGAGTTTCTCGCCAGGCCGCTGGGCAGCACCGCGCTCGAATTCATCGAGGTCTACAACGCGGGCCCCGCCTCCGTGGACCTGTCCCGGTGGAGCCTGTGGGACGCCACGTCCTCCCGGCACATCTTCGCCCCGGGCACGACGCTCGCCCCGGGCCGGGCCCTGGTCGTCTACGGCGGGGCCACGGCCTTCCCCTCCGGCACGCCCGACACCGTCGCGGCCTCCAGCGGGACGCTGAGCCTCAACAACGACCGGGACACCGTGCAGCTGCGAAGCTTGGACGGAGGCGTCGTGGACGCCTACGCGTACGTGAACCCCGCGGACAACGTCTCCGACAACCGCTCCCCGGACCTGACGCCGGACGTGGGCTTCGCACGGCACACCACGCTGCCCCCTGGCCTTGCGTCCTCGCCGGGTCGTCGCGCGGACGGAGGGGCCTTCCAGCTCGTGCCCTAGCGGAGGGGCGGAGAGGTGGGGTCCGGCTCGGGCTCCTTGCGCGCGGGCACTGCTTCCAGGTCACGGGCGATCCATCCTTCGCCCGTGTCCTCGTAGGTGACGCGGATCTCATCCCCTTCCGACAGGTCGCGCAGCTGCGCGCTCTGTTCGTCCCGGCGCAGCCGCGAGCCCTCCTCCACGCGGACCTCGCGCTCCTCGCCCTGGCCGTCCACGAAGAGCACCTCGTCGTCGCCCACCCACGACACCCTGCCCGCGGCCCAGCCCTGTGCATCGGGCCGGCCGGAGCCGCCGGTTCCGGCGGGCGTCGGCTGCGCGGAGACGGGGGTCTCCTTCACGTCCTCACCCGCGCCCTTCAAGGCGCCGGGATCCACCCGCTCCTTGGAGGCCATCAGCCCGCGCAGGACCTCCGAGCGCCCCTCGCGGTGTTTGGCGGGTGGGCCCTCCGGCTTCGGCTCCCGGTCTCCACATGCCCAGACGCTTCCCAGTCCCACGAAGCCCAGCATCAGCAGGCCGGCCGTCCTGCGCATTCCACGCATAGGTCATGTCCTCCCGCTTCGTGCGAAGGGCCCGTGTCGCGCCCCGGGCCCGCTCCCCACTCCCTTGCGGGAAAACATGCGGATGCTTCGTCCTGCCGGGAACCACGGGCTTCGGGACCGCGGCGTGTCCCGGAGGGGCTCCTGTCCTTCCTGACGGGAGGGCAGGCCAGCAGGCACGCACACGGTCCAACCCCTCCTTCGCCCGCCTGCCGGATGGGGCCCGCCGTCAACCAGACCCTGGCCGGGACATGGGCCTCGGACTCGGGGCCGCACCGGTCCATTCGGGGTGATACTCGCGGTCGGTGCCCCGCCGGCTCGGGGGGGCGAGGATGGCAGGCATGCGCGGGCGGAGCATCGGGATGTGGGCGGTCCTCCTGGTCGGGTGCGGCCTCGCGCTGTTCTGGGCGCTGCGCTTCAGAGGTCCGAGCGCTTCGGAGGAACGCGCCACGGCCGACACGGTCGCTCCCGCGGGCCCGGCGCATCCCGGGTCGGGGCGCTCCGAGCGGTCGGATGCGGGCAACACGCCCCCTCTGGCCCAGACGCCTGGCGAGGCGGAGGGCCTCCTGGAGGTGGAGGTCCTCGTGGAGGGGCAGCCCTTCGCCGGGGCCCATGCGCGGCTCTACTGGCAGGGCGCGCGCGAAGCCCCGCTCGGGACGACGGCGTGGCGACGGGTGGGCGAGGGACTCACGGATGCGCGGGGACACGTGCGGATCGCGTCGGAGCCCGGACGCTACCTGATGGCGGTGCGCGCCCCGGGACAGGCGCCGCTGTTGCGGGAGGTGGTGCGCCCCCAGGGTGAGCACCTCACCGCGCTGCGGGTCTCGCTGTCGCCAGGGCAGTCGCTCACGGGGCGCACGGTGGTGAAGGGAACGATGGAACCGGTGCCGCTCGTGGAGCTGATCCTCACGGCGCACGCGCAGGCAATGGAGCCCTGGCAGCACGCCGAGGTCCCCGACGAGGAGCGCGTCTACGTCACGAGCGACGCGCGAGGAGCCTTCCGCGTGGAGGGGCTCGCGCCCGGGACGTGGCGGCTGGAGGCCCGGGCACCCGGCCATGCGCGCGCGGTGCTGGAGCGCCTGCGCATCCCCACGGAGGGGCCGCTGACGGTGGCGCTGCGGGTGGCGGGCGTCATCGAGGGCTTCGTCATGGACGCGCAAGGCCTCCCGGCCGCGAACGCCGAGGTGCAGGTGGACGGCAACGCCGAGCCGGGGATGACGACGGGTGCGCAAGGGGGCTTCTCCCTGGAGGTGGAGCCCGGCGCGCACACCCTGTCCGCGCGGCGCGGCGAGGAGTCCGGCGTGCTCGACGCGCCCGTCGTCTCCATCGCGGGAAGCACGGTGCGCGACGTGCGGATCCGACTGGGACCGGGCGCGCAGTTGGAGGGCCGCGTGGTGGAGCGGTCCTCGGGCACGCCGGTGGCGGGGGCTCGCATCGACATCCTTGTCTCGGGCGAGGATGGAGAGGCAGGCCGTGCCCTGTCGGACGCGGAGGGCCACTTCCGGATCCGCGGACTGGTTCCCGGCAGCTACGACGCGCGGGTGAGCGCGACGGGCTTCGCGTCCACCGTGCGGTACGGGTTGACGGTGGGCGCGGGCGAACGCTTCCCCGTGGACCTGATGCTCTCACGCACCGGCGCGGTGGAGGGTCAGGTGCGCGATGGGGCCGGCAGGCCCGTGGCGCGAGCGCAGGTGTCGAGTCTCGATCGGGGTGATGAGGGCACTGCTCCAGGCGAAGCCCGCACCGACGACACGGGGCACTACCGGCTCGAAGGGCTGGCGCCGGGCCGGGTGTACCTCTCCGCCCGACGTGAGGGCTCCACGGTGGGCGTCATGCATCCGGTGAATGTGGGCGAGAACGGCGCGGCCCGGATGGACTTCACGCTGGAGGACACGGGCACCGTGGAAGGTGTGGTGCGCGCGGCCCGGGGCTCCCTTCCCCAGGGCAAGCTGGGGGTGACGTCCGTGGGCATGGGAGCGACGGGCACCGGGGTCCCGGGCAGGGCCGAGGTCGGGGCGGACGGGACGTTCCGGATGGTCCTTTCCCCGGGAAGCCACATGCTGCTGCTCACGGAGCGCGGGCACTACGACTCGGGCGAGCAGAAGCTGGTGAGCGTGGAGGAGGGGCGGACGGTCCAGGTCGAGCTCACCTGGGAGGAGTCGCGCGATGCGAGCGAATACCGGGGCATCGTCCTGGAGCCGGAGGGCACGCCCTCGCCAGGGGCCTCCATCACCCTCGCGCTGGCGGAGGGACGGGGCAATCCCCTGATGATGGCGTCCGCGGATGAGGAGGGGCGCTTCGCCATCTCCGTCCCACAGCGGTCCGGCTCCGCCACGCGACGCGTGGTGCTGAACGCGCGCAACGGTGGTCGCTCGAGCGAAACCCTGCCCGTGAGCGCAGGAGAAGAAGTCGTCGTGAAGCTGCGCCCCGCGGCCTCGCTCCGGGGACGGGTGGTGCGCGAGGGCGGGCCCGGGCGCGGCTTCACCCTGGTCCTCCAACTCCAGAAGGGCTACCTGTCCCAGGGGCAGGGCCCGCGAGAGTTCCCAGGCGAGCGCTTCGAATGGAAGGACGTTCCGGCCGAGCCCCTGCGACTGCTGGCGCGGACGGCGGACGGTTTGACGGGAGAGGTGCTGGTGTCTCCCAGCGTCGGCGGAGCGCTCGACGTGGAGATCCCCCTGAAGGCCTCGGCCACCGTGTCGGGCCGGGTGGTGGACGCGGCCACGAAGGCGCCCCTCCCCGACGCGATCGTCTTCCTCGATGGAGAGACGCCTGGGGCGGAGGACACCGGTCCGGATTCGGACGGGCGCTTCTCCTTCGTCGGCGTGCGCGCGGGGGAGCGCGCCCTCCTCGTCATGGGTCACGCCCAGGGACACGTGAGACGGACGCTGAAGTTGCAGGCGGGCGAGATGATCGACCTGGGCGACATCGCGGTGGATACCCGCCCGTCGACTTCGGACCCTGAGACCCCGTGAGTGCCAGGGCGGCGCTCACCCCCGCCCGCGCCGCCATTCCGGTGGGCAGCCGTCGCGCAGCACCCCGGCCACCGCTACCGCGCAGGCGAAGCTGGTCGTCATGGGCGCGTGCAGCCAGTGTCCTCCCATGTAGAGCTTCACCTCCCGCTCCCGCACGACATGGTCGACCTTCACGTCGGTGCCCACCCGCTCCATGAGCGCGGCGTCACCCACCGACACCACCGACTCCAACTGCGCAGGCAGCGTGGGCATCCCTCCCGCCGAGCAGACGATGACCGCGCCTCGCGCCGCCGCGCGGTCCGTCACCTCGCGCATGGGCGACTCCAGCGCGCGGAGCGTGGTGCCCAGGCTCAGGTTCAGCAGGTCCACGCCCACCTCGTCCAACATCCACCCCAGCGCCTCCACGAGGCACAGCGAGTGACCGCGCACGCCCTCATCGAGGACGCGCGCCACGTACAGCTCCACGTCCGGCCAGGGACGGACCTGCTCGTGGAGGATGCTCAGGACGGCCGTGCCATGCCCGTGCGCATCCTCCAGGTCCAGCACGGTGTCGCCAGCCCGCCACGCCTCCAGCTCCTCGCGCTCGTAGACGCGCGCCTCCAACTCCTTCGCATCCAGGTCGAGCGTGAAGCGGGCCGCACCCGCGAGGTGCATTCCCTGCTCGCGAAGGAAGGCCACCTCCACCCCACTGTCGATGATGCCCACCTTCATCACCGGGCCCCACCTCCCGGCCCCGGAAGCCTTGCGTGCCCCAGTTGCCGGAGCACGTAGGTGCCCAGGGTGATGGACTCCGTGCGGGGAGGGACAGCGTCAGGCACGGCCACCGTCAAACGCACGAGTGAACCCGCGAGCAGCATCACCGAGCCCAGCGCCGCCACGAGCAGGAACGTGAGGATGCCGATGCGCCGCACGACGAAGAGGCCGGGATGATCCGGATCCTCCAGGAGGGGCAGCGGCGGGGCGACAGGACGCGGGGGCTGGTTCGTCATGACCGTTCGTTCCCATCGCCGCGTCAGGCGGCGTCCGCCTCGCCCACGCCGGTGCGGTACAGCCGCCGGTAGGGAGCACAGCGCGCCAGCAGCTCCGCATGCGGGCCCCGGCCCACCAACTGGCCTCCCGCGAGCATCCACACCTCATCGGCCAGCGGCGCGTTGGCCAGCCGGTGGGTGATGAACAGCACCGTCTGCCGCCGCTCCCGGGCCCTCGCGAGCAACGCGTGGACGATGGCGGCCTCGGTCTCCACGTCGAGCTGCGAGGTGGCCTCATCCAACAGCAGCACGGGTGCATCGCGCAGCACGGCGCGGGCCAGGGCCAGCCGCTGCCGCTGTCCGCCGGAGAGGCTGGCGCCCGCCTCGGCCACCGGCGTGTCGTAACCCTGGGGCAGCCCCGCGAGCACGGACTCCAACCCGCACAGCCGCACCGCGTGCCCCAGGTCCTCGTCGGACACGTCGGACAGGCCCAGCGTGAGGTTGTCGCGCAAGGTGCCGTGGTACAGCTCCACGTCCTGCCACACCACGGCGAGCTGTCGGCGCAGCTCGGACAGCTCCAGGGTCCGCGCGTCGCGGCCGTCGTACAGCACGCGCCCCTGGCCGGGCTCCTCCAGCCGCGTCAGCAGTCGCGCCAGCGTCGTCTTCCCGGAGCCACTCGCCCCGACGATGGTCACCACCGTCCCGGGCTCGACGCGCGCGCTCACCTCGCGCAGCACGTCCTGGCCCGGCGCATAGCCGAAAGACACGTTCTCCAGCGCCACCCCGCCGTCCAGCCGCCGCGCCAGCGGGGCCGGGAGCTGGAGGGAGCGATTCGGATCCTGCTCCGGCGTCTCGTGCAGGTACTCGAAGAAGCGCTGAAGGTGGACGCCGCGCTGCTGGAGACCCGTGACGAAGGAGATGACCTCGATGACCGGGCCGCGCAGGTACGCGGCATAGGCCACGAAGGCCACGAAGCCGCCGAGCGTCAGTTGCCCCTGGAGGATGAGCCGCCAGCCCAACCACGTGAAGAGCGCCGTCTGCGCCGCCTCCACCGTGCGCTCGAACAGCCGCAGCCGCCCCTCCACCCCGTGCGCCCGCAGGTGCGCCCGCAGCACCGACCGCATCAGCCCCGCCGCGCGCTGGTAGACGAACGGCTCCAGCGCCAGCACCTTCGTCGTGCGGCTCTGCCGCAGGGTCTCCACCTGGAGCGCGTTGAGCGAACCGTGGACGCCCACCACCTCCTGCCACGCGTGGCCCATGGCGCGCCCCATCACGAGCGGCACCGCCACCACGAAGGGCAGCGTGGCCAGGGCCGCCAGCGCCAGCTCCCAGTGGAGCGAGGCGAGCGTGAACGGGATGATGATCAGGAAGCTGAGCTGCGAGAACACGAGCCGCAAGAGGCCCAGCACCAGGGACATCCCGGCCTTCGCGTCCTCGAAGCGGCTGGTGAGTTCCCCCACCTGTCGCCGGGAGAAGAAGCGGTCCGGCAGGTGTTGCAGGTGGTTGAACAGGTAGAGCGCGGCGGAGCTCTCCAGCTTGATGTTCAGATAGGACGAGTAGTAGCCCAGCAGCGAATCCGCGAGCGCCGCCGCCACCGACGCGGCGAGGATGCTGACCACCAGGACGTGGAGCAGGTCCAGGTCCTTCAGCGACGACACGTGGTCGAACAGGAGCCGCGTGAGGAAGGGCGGCACCAGCAACAGCAGCGTGATGACGGGGCCCAGCAACGCGCCCCGGGCGAGCGCGCCCCAGGCGGGCCGCAGCAGGCGCAGGAGCGCGGCGAGGTAGCGCGCCGACTGTCGCAGCCCGGGAGGGCCCTCCTCCTGCATCGCGCCGTCCTGTTCCATCAAGGGTCTCTCACAGGGACGTGAGCACGCTCCGGGCGAGCGCGTCCACTTCCTCGGGGATGGCGTGGACGCGCAGTCCGGTCCGCTGCTCCAGCCGCTGCCGCGCGGCCTCCAGCACCTCGTCCCGGACGCCCAGGAACCACGTCTCCGTCCACCGGCTGCCCAGCAGCTTGCGCCCGCCCATCATCGCCAGGCCCACCACCGTGCAGGGCACGTCGTGCTCCCGGGCCAGCGTCTCCAGATACTCGCGCGTCGCGAGCACGTCCTCCGGCTTCGTGTCCACCGACACGGTGAGCACGATGAGCCGGGGCAGGAACGTCTCGTAGATCATCGTGGAGGCGTTAGCCCGCCGGTCCGCGCCGGCCGGTGAGTAGAGCAGCCCGTTCTGCCCGCCGGTGATGACCACGTCGCAGTCGCGGGCCAGGTCCAGCATGAGCCGCCGCTCGAAGGCGAGGCGCGGCTCGGCCTCCACGCGCAGCACGCGCGAGTAGCCGGTGTCCGCGCCCAGCAGGATGCCCGTGGGCTCCGTGGCGTGGTGGCGCACGCGCACGTGCTTCGCCAGCGCCTCGCGCAGGTAGACCTGGGTGCTGAACTTGCCCTGCACCGTGTCCGTGCCGAAGACGCCCAGCAGGTTGCGCGGCCGGTAGTCCACCGGGCCCGGGTGCGCGAGCGCGTCCTGCTCCGGCACCGCCACGCGGTGGAAGAGCGAAGGGTCCGGCTCCAGTCCATCGAAGAGGTCGTAGTAGAGGATGTCGTCGTACAGCGACACCACCGGCAGCCGCTTGCGCGTGGCCACTTCGAGCAGCGCCCGGACGTGCGGCACCTCGGACTCGAAGTTGAGCGAGCAGGTGAAGACCACCGCGTCGAAGTCCTGCCGCGAAATCTCCGCGGGGTCGCTGCACACCGGCACGGACAGCGCCCCGGCCTGGATGTACGCGCCCGCGTCGGTGAGCGACACGGTGTCGTCGAACACGATGGACGCGGGCGCCACGCTCTTCTCGCGGAAGCGCAGGAGCGCGTAGCCCTCCTTGTTGTACTTGAAGACCGCGGTCCGCTTGCCGCCGAGCACCTTCGTCACCTGCTCGCGCGTGTACATGTGCTGGCTGCGCAGCGTGGGGGTTTGGAGGATGGGCAGCCGCTGGTCGCCCTCCCAGATCTCCGCCAGCTTCCGGTACAGCACCTCCGGGTCGTACTTGGGATAGGTGCGCGTGTCCTGCGCGATGAGCAGCGGCACGCCGTAGTCCGGCATCTGGAAAGTGTATTCGTGCTCGGAGCCTTCCACGCGCAGCGCGTAGCGGGCCTGCGGATGCAGCAGGAAGTACTGGAAGCAGACACGCAGCCCCGCGACGTCGACCACCTCCGGATCCAGCGTGATCTCCCGCCGCGCGTCCGGCGAGCCCTGGCGCGACAGCCGGCGCAGCAGGAACGGCGGCGGCGCTTCCGCCCCCGGCTTCCCCACGTGGACGAGCACGCACTTGAACGGATCCACCGGGAAGGCGGTGAGCAGCTCCGGCGTGAAGGCCGGCAGGCGCGAGACGACGTCCGCGTAGCGCTGGAGGAACAGCGTGCGTGCGCGCTCCCGCTGCGTGGGGTCCGGCATCATGAACAGCAGGTCACTGCCGCTGAAGACCTCGAAGCGGCGCCACGTCTCGCGCGTCTCCGCGTCCACCGGCGCGGGGAGCTGCGCCTCCACCAGCTTGATGAGCCCGAACATCCAGCAGTTGCCCGGCGTCAGCCAGTGCTCGCTGTAGAAGTCCCGCCCCCACGTCGAATAGTAGAGCCGGGGCAGCGAAGGAGGCGGCGGCGGCACGGGCGCGGCGACAGCCACCTCCTGGGGCAGCTTCGGCTGCATCACGCCGTCGAGCCACTCGATGCCTTCGTGCCACCAATGGCCGAACAGCTCCGTGTCGAAGGCCAGCACGAACGTCTGTCCGTCCTGCACGAGCGAGCGGCGCGACTCCAACAGGTCCCAGAACGCGCGCACGTGTTGGGGCACCTGCGCGCGGGCGGCCTCCAGGTCGTAGAGGCCCTTCTCGCCCAGCCCCACCTGCTGGCCGGTCACCGCGTGGTACTTGAGGCCCGTCCACACGTGCCCTCGTTTGTGCGAAGGCACGGGCACGCCCAGCTCGTCGAAGTACTCGGGCCGGACATCGAAGCCCACGTCGCGGAAGAACTCTCGGTAGACGGGATGGGCTGGGAAGGTGGCGTCGGGCGACTTCCACAGGTGCAGCCCGATGCGGTAGTCGTGAACGAGCACCTCCAGGTCCTCGTGGCGGAACACGCCGCTCGGGTCCTGGGGCTGCGAGGCGCCAATGCCATTCAAGCTGAGCGCGGTGCGGCGGATGCCGTGGCGCGTGAGCACGCGCTCGACTCCGGGCTGGAAGGCGCACTCGGGCAGCCAGAAGCCGTCCGGCTCGCGGCCAAACACTTCCTGGAAGGACTCCACGCCGCGCGCCACCAGCCGGTCCGCGGTGTCGGGCTCGAAGAAGGGCAGGAAGTTGTGCTGGGGCGAGGACGTCCACAGCTGCACGCCAGGCAGCCGCGAGCGCCCCAACTGCGCGAACACGTCGCGCAGGCTGTGCTCCTTGAGGAACGCCAGGCTGTCCTCCACGCGCCGCAGGTACATGCCCGCGGTGCGGTGGATCCGCGACAGCGCCTCTTCGGAGAGCGACTGCGGGAACTTCTCGGAGCGGTTGTAGAGGTCCAGCCGCGACGTGCGCTCCAGCTCGCGCGTGGCGATGCGCCCGAGCAGGTGCAGGTAGCTCGTGTAGCGCTCCTCGCAGGCGAGGAGCTGATCCACGAGGCACGGGGTGAAGGACATCACCAGCGTGCCGGCGAAGCGCCGGGAGTCCCAGCGCTCCAACATCCGGAACAGCGGAAGGTACGTCTCCGTCAGCGCTTCGAAGAGCCAGTTCTCCGGCTCATCGAAGAGGGGCCCCGTGCCCAACACCTGCGGCATGTGGGTGTTGAGGATCAGCGTGAGGCTGGGATTCATGGAGGGGCCGCGAGACGGAAGAGAAGCGTGAGGCTGAAGGCTAGCGGCAGTCCTCGTAGGGGGATGTGGCGCCATCCTCCGAGCACACCCGGTGGGCCGGGTTGAACAGGTCCTGCCACACCGTGCCCGGCCCCGACGCGACGAGCGTGTACGTGGTGGAGGAGAAGTTCGACGTGGAGAAGCCCATGACGTCCGGGCCGCCGTTCACCGTCTCCAGCAGTTCCGAGACATCCTTGCGCGTGTAACGCATTGAAGAGACTCCAGGAGATGAGGGGGTTTTCGCGAAGCAAGGGAAGCGTAGGAAAGGACCTGGGAGGGGACAAGGCAGGGAATGCGGGTGGGCATGGCCCCCGACACTTCCCGCGCTCCGGATGCGCGGCCCATGCTCCGGGTCCTGTTCAGCACGCGCAGGCAGTGATGAAGGAGCAGCTCCCGTCCCCATTCAGTAGGTGCCCCAGCGCGAAGGCAGGGGCGCACTCCACTGCGTCGCCATTCCGGGCGTCGCCAGCGGGGTGGTGCCGACGATGCGCATGACGCTGGAGTCCGCGTCCAGGTCGGACCAGCTCACCGCGATGTTGCGGCAGTAGCGGTCCTTCGCGAGTCCCGTCTCCATGTTGTGGATGCAGGGGGTGGAATCCCAGACCCGATCCGCTTGCAGGCGCTGGACCGCGGCGACCGTTTCGTCGGGCATGACACCGGAGGCCCTGACGAAGGGCACGCCATCCACGGGCGAGCCATCCGCCGCGAGCAGTTCGAAGACCTTGCCGGAGTAGCTGAGCGAGCCCGGCAGGCTGAAGTCCCAGGCCTTCGCGGTGAAGGGCGCGGTCTGACCACAGGAGGCCGGTGCTCCGGGTGCATCGGTGCAGTCGCCCCCGAGGTGGAGCACCAGCACGGCCCCTGTCTCCACCCTGTAGCCCTGGGGAAAGGTGAAGCTGAAGTCGGCGTTGGTCAGCTCCAGGAGCGAGATGCCGCCCAGCGTCCCACCGGTGACGGCCACCAGTTCGATGAGATCCTGTGGGTGTGCGGGGTTGATCTCGGTGATGCGCAGCGAGGCTTCCGCGACGGTCGTGCCGCCGTCCGTGCCCGCGTCGGCCTGACCGGCGTCCGTGCCCGCATCCGTGTGTCCCGCGTCCGTGTGTCCCGCGTCCGTGCCCGCGTCGCTCACCCCTGCGTCCGTGCCCGCGTCCGTCGGACCCGCGTCCTGCGCGGGGGCCTGAACACAGAGCTCGTCGACACAGACGATGTCCGGCCCACGGGCCGCGCAGTCGCGGTCCTCCGTGCACTCGGGATCCGCCGGGCATCCGGCGAGGAGCGGGAGCAGGGCTGCGAACATCGGGACGGTACGCGGACGGAACATGGAAGGACCTTGGACCCGGAGGACTGAGAAGGGCACTTGTATAGCTGGCACCTCTGTCATGGCGGGGGCTCTTCACGGGTCCCGGGCCGCGCGTAGAATCCCGGCCATGAACCTCTTTCGTGGCCTCGCGCTGCTGGCAGGTGGGCTCGCGGCGCTCTCCGGATGCGCGACGCTCGATACGTCGAATCTGTCGCAGTCCTGTCGCAGCCAGTACAACGCGTGTCTCGACAGCTGCCAGCCATCCTCCCGGGCCGCCTTGCGGATTCCCCAGGACTCCGTGCAGGGCCAGTCGGTGGGTCGCACACCCGATACGCAGACGCCGGGGTGTGTGGACGAATGCAACCAGCAGGCGAAGACCTGCACCTGAAGGGGATGGGCGCATGCGACCGGAGCACTCCGAGACCCTGGACGGCTCGACGCCGGACATCACCCCGCTGGCGCCCGAGGTCGCAAGACTGCGGCCGTTGAGCGCCTTCACCCTGCTCGCGGGAGGCGATGTCTACGAGGCGCGCGAAGGCCGTCCGCCCGTGGAGGGACCCGCCCGCGCCCGCGCCTATGTGCAGGCGAAGTTGGAGTTCAAGACCTACGGCGCTCCCGCCGCGCAGGTGCAGCGGGTGCAGGAGGAGATTGCCCGGCAGATCTCCGGCAACCTCTCGATCATCTTCCGGCTGGAGGCCGCCCGGCCTGTCACGCTGGAGCTGATCCCTCCCGGCCACACCCTGGTGAAGTATGGCTATCCGAAGGCGGTGTCACCCCAGGCCGCGGGGTTGTTCTGGGACCATCCGGACTGGCCCCGAGCGCGCATCGCCCTGCGGCAGGACCGGCTGGAGTCGGAGAAGTACCTCGTCTTCCATGAGATGGCGCACGCCATCCAGGGGCTGGCCTTCACGAAGGACGAGAACGAGCTCATGTACCGCACCGTGCTGCGCACGTATCGCAGCCGCGCGGCAGTGGACGAGGTGTTCGCCATCTACAGCGAACGCGAGTTCGTCACCGGCGTCTCCGCCCACGACCTGCGCGCCCCGGGCGTGTACGGCATGGCCCGTCAGCGGTGGAACGAAGAGCACCTCTTCACCCGCTTCGTGCGAAACCTCTACTTCCCCTACAAGCCCCTGGCGGGCGGCAACGCGGGCTCGGCGACGTCGAGCTTCGGCTGACGCGGGCATCCCCCGGGGTGCGAAGCGTAATGCCGGTCAGGCTTCCTCGTCGGGGAGGAGCGTCCGGAGCATCTCGTCGTCTGGTCCGAGCGGACGCCAGCCAGGCGGTGGTGGAGTGGCAAGGAGCGAATCACCTGCCAGGCCGACGCGCTCCTCATGCGTGGAGGGCGTGAAGGCCCCCCATCGGGCGAGCACCTTGATCATCCGGAAACGGGTGGCTTCGTCCTTCATGTCTGGCCAACCGTCGGGAAAGTCTCCGGCCAACTCGCGCACGAACACATCACGCACCAGGCGCGTCACCTTCCGACGCTGCTCCGCCTCAGCCAGCAACACACTGAAGACCTGGACTGCGGCGACATCGTCCTTACCGAGTTCCTCGGCCAGTCCAATCAGAGGGATGGCAGGGCGTGAATCGGCGAAGACCGAAAGGGAAGGGAAACCCCGCTCGCGGACCCGCTCATACAGACGGACCTTCCAGTTGCCCTCCCAGGACCGCCCGTCGGTCATCGCCTTCTCCCAGGAGTGAAGTTCATCGGAATGTCGTACAGCTTCATGAACTCCACCACGATGTCGAGGACCTCATTTCGCGTCAACACCCGGCCGAATCGGGTCTCAGCCCTGCGAAGTTCCCTCATGATCAGCTGATTCCACTCATTGGGCCACATGCGTCCCAAGCGCCAGTCACCTCCACCGTGAATGGCCTCATGGTGTGACTGCTCCAACCGGACGCAGAACTGATCGATGTCCATGGCCCCCTTGAAGCCGCGCTGCTCGAACCACTCACGGTGTTCTTGCGGCAGGACGTGGTGCTTCGGCGCATCGGACATGCCGGCTCCCGCCCGTCCAGTCTCGTGCATGCCGCGCACTTCAGGACCGTCCCCCAGCGCATCGCGCACGCCCTTGGGCAGGTCGCGGTGCGCTTGCGCCATCATCACCTGCCCCGCATGGATCCGGACCGCGGCGCTGACCACCGGCACGGAGATGACGCCCGCCTGCACGAGCCGGCGCATCGTCTCCACCCACTCGGCGGAGACCACAACCCGCGAACCCATCATCACACCGCCCGAGCCCATCACGAGTCCCACGCCGAGCGTGACGGGCGCCGCGGGAGGGGGCCTGGGCAACATCACCTTCAGCGTGGAAACCATCGTGAGCATTTCGAGGAACTGCGCCGCAGCGATGACCCGCCCGGCCCGCTCCATCGCCACGCGCGCTCCGTCCTGGATGGATTGGAATTCACGGGTGAGTTGCCCCATCAACTCGGGCATCGCGGTCGCCGTGGCCTCCACCTGCCCTGGCTCCATCGACGCGAGCGCCTTCATGGCCGGCGCCATCCGCCGCTGCACACGGTCCAGGTCCACGAACAGCCGCTCCATCCCGTAGTAGGGGCACTCCTGGCGCACGACCTCCGCGAGGCGGAGGAAGTCGACCCATGCCGCGAGCAACGTGGCGCCGGACATCGCTGCCTGGAGACGGGGACCCGTCATCCGCAGGAGCCCCAGGGACATGTCCGCATCCGAAACCGCCCCGGCGGCCTCCGCGAGCGTGGTCGCATTCACCAGAGCGCCACGGAGCCACGGCAGTTGGCTGGAGCCGTAATCCGCATAGCGCGTGAAGACGCCGTCGCTCCCACCCAGGCCCCTCGTGTTCGCCGTGAGCGTGGGCAGCCCGTGGGTGATGCCGTCCAGCGAGCCCTTCACTTCGTTCAAGGCATCAAGGACCGCGAGACGGCTCAGCGTGGCGTCAGGCCTTTCCCTTCCAAAGCCCTCCACCTCATCCGCTGGACGCGCGGCCGTCACGACGCCACGGCCACGCTTCTCAGCCGTCCGTTGTCTTTCGCTGGAAGCCTCCGACACGGAAGTGCGCTGCCGGAGCACGCGCGCGCCACCGCTCCGGGTGGACGTCTCGACTCCAGCGCAGCCCATGACAAGAAGGGCCAGGCACCACACCACGACCTTCGCGCGCATCATCCATCCTCCGGCGTCGCCAGAGGGTACACCGGGGGCACATACCGGCCCCCCGGCGAACGAGGCACCCCGCGCCTACTGAATCGCGTAGATGAGCGTCACCTTCGCCTGCACCGTCTGCTCTTCCGGATTGATGGGCGTGGTGGGCGCGGCGCGCGACTCGGCCATGTCCATGGCGAAGGTGGCCGGGTACAGGCGCGGCGCTTCCGTCACCGTGCTCGCGTCCAGCACCGCGCCCAGCTTCACGTTGAGCGCCGCGGCCAGCACCTCCGCCGACTTGCGCGCTCGCGCCACCGCCTGCCGCAGCGCCTCACCCTGCACCGCGTCCTCGCGGCTCAACCCGAAGCGCACCGAATCCACCCGGTTCGCCCCCGCCGCGAGCGCCTTGTCCAACAGCCCGCCCACCTTCGTCAGGTCCGTCACGTGGACGCTCACCAGGTTGCTCACCCGGTAGCCCTTGAGCTTCGGCTCCCCACCCTGCGGCGGCGGCGGCATGTATTCGGGATAGACGTTGTAGTTGCGCGTCTGGAGGTCGCGCTTCGCGAGGCCCGCGGACGTCAGCGCCGCCAGCACCTTCTCCATCCGCTTCGCGTTCTCCTCGCCCGCCGCCTTCGCGTTCGCCGCGGACGTCTCCACCGCCACGTCGATGAAGGCCTCGTCCGGCTGCGCCTTCACCTCTCCCGTGCCCTCCACGCGCAGCGTGCGCACCTGCGGATCAACGGGGGGACGCGCCTGGGGCGAACCGGGCGGCTGTGACTGCGCGGCGGCGGTGAAGCCCGCCAACACCACCAACGTCGACAACATCCTGCGTACCGTGGACATGGCGCCTCCTTCCAAAGGCCGGGGACCTCCCACGCCTCTAGCGCGAAAGCCCCTCATGCCTCCAGGACGGCCCGGGCCCGGCGGACATTCACCGGGCCCGTGACGTCGTGCGCCAGACGGTCGCTCAGTGCGGCAGCGACTCGCCCGCGGAGTCCATCGTCATGGCCGGCTCCGGCTTGCGCGCCGGACGCCGCGTGGCCTTGCGCACCTGCGTCTCCGCCTTGCGCCGCGCCGTGCGCAGCGCGTCCCGGCCCATGTCCATCACCGCCGACACCGCGCCCGCCAGCAGGTTGCCCGGCGGCGTGTCCGGCGCGGCCGGGTGCGGGTGCGTGGGCGCCGCCCGCTTCGCCAGCTCCAGCGCCTCCCCCACCTGCCGCAGCTCCTGCGGCTTGAAGGCCTTCTTCACCTCCGGGAACAGGTACTGCTCCTCCTCGGTGACGTGGGCGCGCACGTTCTCCATCAGCACGTGCACCTTCGCGTCGAAGCGCTCCGCGTCCGGCGCCATCGTGTCCAGCTCCGACAGCAGCCACTTCACGACGTGGTGCTCCTCCAGCGCGCGCAGCACGTCCGCGGAGAGGTCCTCCGCCCGCGCCCGCACCGCCGGGTAGAAGACCTGCTCCTCGATGGCCGCGTGCACCGACAGCTCGCGCACGATGTCGTCCACCAGCTTGCGCTTGTGCGCCAGCGCGTGGTCGCCCGACTTCTCGAACTTGCGGAACAGCTGCTCCACCGTCTTGTGGTCCGCCTTCAGCAACATGATGGCATCCATCGGCCGTCTCCCTTCCTGCAACGGGGGCCCGCGCCTCCCCCTCCCGAATGCGCAGGAGTCCCTCTCCCTGGCGCAGCGCGGCACGTTCCGAATGGTGGGGATGAATTCCCGCC
>NZ_RAWD01000076.1:0-31084 GCF_003612065.1 Corallococcus sp. CA047B | reverse complement strand
CCACCAAGCCCCACCCATGGGAAAGCCCTGCCCCCGGCGCGTCCGGAAGTGGCAGCATCCTCCGGGTCGTCATCCCCCTCTTCTTGGGAGTTCCCGCCGTGAATCGCTTCCTGGCCGCTGCCTTTGCCCTCCTTGTGCCCACGCTCGCCCTGGCCGACGTGGACTCGCGCTTCGCGAAGCTGCGCGACGAGTCCGAGCCCCTGGGAGCCCTGGGGGCCTTCCTGGAGAAGTACGTGGGCGAGTGTGACGGGGCCTTCGTGGACCCGCAGTGCAAGGCCAACGCGGAGGCCTTCCGCAAGAAGTACACGGGCAAGCGCCTCTACATGATCATCACGGAGGACGACGCCACCATGCTGTCCGCGGGCGACTTCAACCCCGGCACCAACGAGTACACCATCAACATCACGCCCTTCTTCGGGGGCGGGAAGTACGCGCTCACCCACGGGGCGCCCAAGAAGACGGACGCGCAGGGCAACCCGGTGATGAGCTACCTCACGGTGAGCGGCACGGCGCCGGACGGGTGGAATGGCGGCGTCTTCAGCCGCCTGTTCTCCACGCGGGGCGTGCGCGCGCAGGTCGTCTTCACGCCGCAGAGCGTGTGGACGCTGCCCAAGAAGGGCGGCGGGAAGAACTACGGCGTCAACGCCCGCATCGAGTCCGTGCTGCTCACCGAGGGCCGCAGCGGCGGGCACATGGGCCTGTGGCTCAACGGCAAGGACGCCCCGAAGAAGTAGGCCCGGGCGTCCCCGGCTTCAGCGGGCGATGGCGATGTACTGGAGCGCGTCGCCCCGCTGGACGCGCAGGAGGATGCTGGCCCCCGCGCTGCCCCGCTCCAGGGCGGCCTTCACCCCGGCGGCGTCCTTCACCCGGCGACGGTTCACCTCGGTGATGACGTCGCCGGCGCGCAGGCCGGACTGCTCCGCCGGGCCGCGCGGGACGACGCCGGACACCAGCGCGCCCAGGAACGCCTCGTAGCCCAGGGGCGCGGCCACCTCCGGCGTCAAATCCCGGAGCACCAGCCCCAGGTCGTTCGCGGTGCTGCCACCCCGGTTCGTCAGGCCCTCCGTGGCCTCCTGCGCCGGGCGCGCCACCAGCCGCACCGCGACCTCCTGCGTGCCGCCCTCGCGCAAGAGCGTCAGCTTCGCCTCCGTGCCCGGCGCGAGCAGCGCCACCTTGCGCAGCAGCTGCAGGTAGCTGCCAATGGGCCGGCCGTTCACCGCCACCAGCCGGTCCCCGGGACGGATGTTCGCGGCGGCGGCGGGGCTGCCCCGGTAGACGTCCTTCACCACCGGCGCCGTGGTGGTGGAGTCCTCGCCATCCTCGTTGATGACGACGCCCAGCCAGCCGCGCTCCAGCTTGCCGTTCTCCCGCAGGTTGGGCAGCAGGTCCTTCACCAGGTTGATGGGCACCGCGAAGCCGATGCCCTGGCCCTCGCTGATGATGGCGGTGTTCACGCCAATCACCTCGCCGCGCATGTTGAAGAGCGGGCCGCCGGAGTTGCCGGGGTTGATGAGCGCGTCCGTCTGGATGAAGTCGTCGAACTGGCCCACGCCCAGCACGCGCTCCTTCGCGGAGATCATCCCGTGCGCCACCGAGTGGTCCAGGCCGAACGGGTTGCCAATGGCCACCACCCAGTCGCCCACCTCCAGCACGTCCGAGTCCCCCAGGTACACCGCCGGCAGTGTCCCCAGCCCCGCGCCGCTCAGCCGCAGGAGCGCCACGTCCGTGGACGCGTCGCGGCCCACCACCTCCGCGGGGAACTCGCGGCCGTCCGCCAGCCGCACCGACACCTGCTGCAGGGGCACCTCGCGCGGGCCGCCCTTGTCGGGGGTGACGCCGGAGCCGGACGGATTCACCACCGGGCCCTGGGCGTTGGCCACCACGTGGTTGTTGGTGACGACCAGCCCGTCGGGCGTCAGCACGAAGCCGGAGCCGGTGGAGCGCTTCACCGCGCCCGGCAGCGCGCCGGGGCCCACGGTGGTGATGTTCACCACGCCCGCCTCCACCGCGCGGATGAGCGGCGCTAGCGACGTGGGGGGCACGAAGTTCGGAACGCCCGCGCTCCCGGCCGGGCGCTCGCGCCACAGGGCGGACACACCCGCCGTGCCCTCGGTCGCGGGCGACGGGGGCGGTGGGGCGGCGAAGTAGGCGGTGTGCTCGCGCACCCGGGCCTGGAGCCAGGGCGGGAGCGGATCCTCGGCGGCTTGCGCCACCGGGGCGGAGGCCACCGCGAGAAGAAGGCTGAACAGTCGGACGGACACGGGGCGGCAGCTTACACGGCGGGCCATGGCGTCAGGCCCCAACAGACCGCCCGGCCCCACCCTTCCCGGCGCATGAGAGGCCAGGAAGGGAGCCAGCCCCCGCCAGCCCCGGAGTCTCGCCGGGAGCGTCAGAAGAGCCGGCGCCAGAGCTTCGCCAGCGCGTTACCCCAGCGCCTGGGGACGGCCCTTCAGGCCTGCGCCGGGGCCACGTACCGGGCCACCTTCACCCGGGCCGGGCGGATGATGCGATCCTTCAGGCGGTAGCCCGCGCGGAACTCGGCCACGACCTTCTGGTCGTCGTCCTGCACCGGGGTGATCTCCATGTCCACCGCCTCGGCGACGTTGGGATCATAGGGACGGCCCACCATCTGGATGCGCTCGATGCCGGTGGCCTGCGCCTTGGCCAGGAGGCTGTCGCGGATCATCCGCACGCCCTGGGCCAGCGGCGAGGTGTCCTGGTGGCTGGAGGCCAGCGCCAGGTCCAGCTCGTCGATGGCCTCCAGGAGCGTGCCGGCGACGTTGCCGCGCTCCACGTCGATCATCCGCTCCCGCTCGCGCGTCAGCCGCTGCTTGAACTCCTCGCGGTCCTTGTTGAGGTCCTGGTAGGCGCGCGCCAGCTCATTCACCCGGCGGCGAGCCGCCTCCAGCTCCGTCTGGAGCCGCGTCACCTCGCCGTCCGATGCGGCCTCGCGGTCCTCCGGAAAGTCGGTCGGGGAAGCCTCCCCCGCCTCGTTGGCGGGGGACTGCGTCTCCGGGGTCTCGTCGCTGCGGGGCTTGCCGTCCATTGTCGAACCTGCACCAGGGGGTTGAAAGAGCGGACCTTGATACGCGGCGCGAACCTAACCGCGAGGGCGCCCCTGTCAACGCGGCTAGTGGTTGGAAGGAGCCGAAGGTGGGGCCTCGGCCATGAAGCCGTGATCCACCTGTCCCGTCACCTCGTCGATGATCTCCACCTGCGCGGCCCGGAGCGAGTAGTAGAGAAGCCACCGCTCGGCGGCCGTCAGCGTCCCCGGAGGCAGCGCCTCCTCGATTTCCTGCACCGTGAGTCGGCCGTCCTTGAGGCCCTTGGCGAACAACGACTTCCGCGCGACGTAGCTCTTCCCAATGCGGTTCTCCACGGCGACGCCTCCTTGTCTGCCAAAAGTAATTTCGCCCACCGGCCACCGCAGGCTGGCGGTGGATCCGGTGGGCGAAGGTCTGCCCGGAGGGCAGGCAAGCACTCAGGAATCGAACTTGCCCTGCGTGTGCTGCGTGGGCGGCACCACCGGTTCAGACTCGTTGCCTCCCACCGGATGCGCCGAAATCACCGTGCGCGCCTCCGGATGCAGCAGGCCCCGCCGCGCCAGCACCTTGGGCCCCAGGATGGCCGTCATCGCCTCCTCCTCGATGACCTCCGTCGCCAGGAGCCTTGCCGCCAGCGCCTCCACCTTCTCGCGGTTCACGCTGAGGACCTCGCGGGCGCGGTCCAGCGCCTCGGAGACCATCTTGCGGACCTCGTCGTCGATCATCCGGGCCGTCTGTTCGGAGTAGCTGCGCGACTCCGGCAGGCCCGCGCTCCTCAAGAAGCCCGGACCCTGGTCTCCGCTCAGCGCCACCGGACCCAGGCTGCTCATGCCGTAGTCGCGGACCATCATCTTGGCGATCTCCGTCGCCTGCTTGATGTCGTTGGAGGCGCCCGTGGACACCTCGCCGATGAAGAGCTCCTCCGCGGCCCGGCCGCCCATCATCCCCGCCATCTTGTCGCGCAGCTCGTCCACGGACATGAGGTAGCGATCTTCCAGGGGCAGCGACATCGTGTAGCCCAGCGCCGCCAGGCCTCGCGGGATGATGGACACCTTGGTCACCCGCTCGGCGTACGGCAGCATCCAGCCCACCACCGCGTGGCCCGCCTCGTGGTGCGCGACGATCTCCTTCTCGCGCTCGTTCATGCGGCGGTTCTTCTTCTCCAGACCCGCCACCACGCGCTCGATGGCCTCCTCGAAGTCCGCCCGCATCACCGCGTCGCGGTTCTTGCGCGCGGCCAGCAGCGCCGCCTCGTTCACCACGTTGGCCAGGTCCGCGCCGGCGAAGCCCGGCGTGCGGGAGGCGATCTGCTTCAGGTCCACGTCGGTGCCCAGCTTGACGCCCTTGGCGTGGATCTCCAGCACCTGCTCACGGCCGCGCTTGTCCGGACGGTCCACCAGCACCTGCCGGTCGAAGCGGCCCGGGCGCATCAGCGCGCTGTCCAGAATCTCCGGACGGTTCGTCGCCGCCAGGATGATGAGGCCCGCGCGGCTGTCGAAGCCGTCCATCTCCGCGAGCAACTGGTTCAGCGTCTGCTCGCGCTCGTCGTGGCCGCCGGCCACACCTGAGTTGCGGCTCTTGCCGATGGCGTCCAGCTCATCGATGAAGATGATGCACGGCGCCTTGGCGGTGGCCTGGGCGAAGAGGTCGCGGACCCGGGCCGCGCCCACGCCCACGAACATCTCCACGAACTCCGAACCGGAGAGGTTGAAGAACGGAACGCCCGCCTCACCGGCGACAGCCCGCGCGAGCAGCGTCTTGCCCGTGCCCGGAGGGCCGACGAGCAACACACCCTTGGGGATGCGGCCACCCAGACGGCGGAACTTCTCCGGCGTCTTGAGGAACTCGACGATTTCGCGAAGCTCGTCCACGGCCTCGTCGACGCCAGCCACGTCCTTGAAGCCCACGCCGGTGTCGTTCTCCGCCTGGACCTTCGCGCGCGTCTTGCCGAAGCTCATGACGCTCTGCGGACCCTGGCCCATGCCGCCGGACATCCGGCGCATCATGAAGCTCCAGAAGAGGATCAGCAGGCCCATGGGGATGAGCCAGATCCACAACACCTCGCTGAAGCTCGACTGCGGCACCGCCTCGAACTGGATGCCCTTCTGCTCCAGCAGGGGCACGAGCCCCTCGTCCCCGGGGACGCGGTAGGCCATCCACGGCAGGGCGCTGGGCTCGCTGCGCAGCGTGCCCTTGTCAGCCGGAGGTGGCTGGGCGTTGTCCTTGAGGAAACCCTTCACCCATTCGTTGGAGATCTGCACCCGGCTGAACTGGCCGTTCTCCACCGCGTCGCGCAGCTGGCTGTACGACACCCGGCGAACACCCGCGTCCTGAAACACGTTCCGGAACAGCAGGAACCCCAGGACGAGCAGGAGGATGTAGCCCAGTGGTGAGCCGAACTTGAACCCACCTTTCGTGGGTGTTGGCTTGTCGCTCTTCTTTCCGCGCGGGCCCATCCCCGGCGGCAGGTCCTGTGGCTTCATCGTCGGCACGCTCGCCCTCCCCCTCCCCCGTACACACAGACGACATGTCGTGTGACGGTTCCCTTAGCCGGCCAAAGATGGTCACCTCCGCCAAGCCGTCAACCGCCGGTCGTGACGGGATGACAACTGAGGCGCGCCGAAGTGTTGGATCAGCGGCAATCCACGCGGACCAGGGGCTCCCCCGTGAACTCACTGCCCAGCAGGTAGCCGCGCCCATCCTGTAGAAAGGTAATGGCTTCGGCCTGGGCCTGGCTGGCGCCGGGCACTTCCACCACCTGCGCCTGGATGAGGTCCTCCAGGCGCTTCGCCCCCGGCTTGCGGACCTCCCAGACGCGCGTGTACGTGCGCACCAGCAGGCGCTCGCCGGACGGGTGCAGCGAGGCGCCGGTCGTCAAACGGTCCACGTCTTCGGGCACGCGCAGGGTGCCCAGCTTCGTGGCCTTGCCGGAGCCGCCCGGCTTGAGGCCCTCCACCGCGTACAGGTCGCCCAGCGACGCGCGCGTCTTCGTCAGCACCGCGATGCGGCCGGAGCGCGCGTCGATGATCAGCGACTCGGTGTCGTGCGCGCCATCCACATAGGTGAAGGGCAGCGCCTCCACCGGGAGCGTGGCGTCCGCGAGCGTCTCCGGCTCCGGCAGGCGGAAGAGCCGCACTTCCTTGCGGCGCTCGAAGTTGTCGCCGGTGTCCGCCAGGAAGACGCAGGTGGCCTTCTGTCCCGGCTCGCACGGCCCCACCGCCACGTCCTCGATGTCGCGGGGATCCGCGCCGGTGAGCGTCAGCGTGGCCTTCACCGCGCCCGCCTCATCCAGGGCGAACAGCTCGAAGGCGTTGTTGGAGTCGTTGTGTCCCCAGAAGATGCCGGGGTGACGCTGGCTGGCGGCCAGGCCCGACAGCTCCGGCACCTGCCGGGGCACGGTGCCCGTCTTTCGGCCGTCCGCGTAGAGCACGCAGCCTTCCATGCCCGTGGCGGGCACCTGCTGCATGCCCGCGTCGGGGGCGTTGGAGGCGGAAGGAACGGGGCGGGAGCTGGAGCAGGCGCACGCCAGCAGGAGGCCGGCGACGGCGAACAGGCGCGAGGAGGGGCGCACGGTCAGTGGTCCAGGTCCAGCAGCCGGGCCAGCGTCTTGGCGTCCGCGTCGGGGAAGCGGTACTGCCCCATCTCCTCCAGCGCCACCCAGCGGTGGTCATGCACGCGCAGGTGGTGGATCTCCGAACCGCTGTCGCTCAACTGGCAGCGGAACACGCGGAAGTCGATGTCGTAGGTGGGGTACTCGTGGTGGGTGTGCATCACCTGCTCCAGCACCACGATGCGGACCCCCATCTCCTCGTAGAGTTCGCGGGCGAGCGCCGCCGCGTCGTCCTCCCCCTCCTCCACCCGGCCGCCCGGGAACTCCCACAGCAGGGGCAGGGACGCCTTGGGGGGCCGCTGGGTGATGAGGTAGCGACCCATCTCGTTCTGGAGCATCGCTCCGACGACTCGCACGTGACGACGGGTCATTCACTTCTCCTCGATAGGTGTCCCAAGGACCAGGGGCAGGGAGCGGCGGCCTAACACAGGCCCTGACCGGCGCCAATGCCGCAGGGACCGCTCCAGGGCACCGTGCGCATGGCCTGGACGGGCGTCCACCCCGCCCCGGCCTTCCCCGGAACGGCCCGGCACCCCGGACGGGCGGACTCCGGCGGACGGGCTCGGGCGGTCCCTGGAGGAGCCCGGGTGGGAGGCGGCCGGGACGGGGGCGGTCCAGCGGGACCACGGGGGTGGCGTGCTGTTGGGGACTTCACGCCGGGAAGGACAGGTCCCTGGGCTGCCCACCGTCCGGAAGCGGTGCGTGTGGGATTCAAGTGACGGCAGGGCCGGATGGCGCCATGCTCGGGGAATGACACAGAGTCGGAGAGAGCGGGCCGAAGCGCTTGGCGCGGCGCTGAAGACGGCGCGGCAGCAGGCGGGGCTCTCCATGGAGGAAGTCGCCGAGCATCTGGAGCTGGGGGTGGAAGTCCTGGCCCGTGTCGAGCGCGGCGTGATGGTGCCCACCATCCCGACGTTGAGCCGGCTGTGCGCGATGATGAAGCTGGATCCGGACAGCCTGCCGGACCTGCCGGAGCTCAGCGACTGACGGTGGGCCGCCCGCCCTCCAGCCCGACGGCAGGTCGCTCGGGCTTCAGTCCAGCCGCCCGAGCAGGTGCGGCTTCCCCTCCTCCGACAGCACGCGGAACGCCACGCCCCCGGACTCGCGGGCCGTCTGGAACGTCACGCGGGCCGGCAGGAGCAGGGGCTTCTTGAAGTCGCAGTCCAGGCGGAGCGCGTCCGGGTGGGCCGCCTCGCCCAGCTCCGCCACGCAGCGCGCGAGCGTCCACATGCCGTGCGCGATGGCGCGCGGGAAGCCGAACGGCCGCGCCGTGAGCGCGGTGAGGTGGATGGGGTTGAAGTCCCCGGAGGCCCGCGCGTAGCGGCGGCCGGTGTCGGCGGGCACGGTCCAGGGGGCAGGACGGCTCGCGGCGAACCGCGCGGCCTGGGCATCGTCCGGCGGGCGGTCCTTGCGGGAGGAGTCCTTGTCCTTCCGGGCCCCGTCCCGACGCAGCATGGTGGTGACGGCCTGCCACAGCAGTTCGCCGCTCTCCTCCGCTTCGACGCGCGTGTGCACGTCGAACTCATTTCCCGCGGGCACCTCACGTGGGCCCTCGAAGTGGCAGGACACGGTGAGCGGGGCGGCGTCCGCGATGCGGCGGTGCTGCTGGATGTGGTTGCGCACGTGCACGGTGCCCAGCACCGGGTACGGGAAGTCGGGCAGGCCCAGCAGGCCCAGGTGCAGCGGCGTCGCGAGCACCTGCGGATACGTCACCGGCAGGAAGCCATCGGCGTCGAAGCCGCACGCGGTGCGGTAGCGCGCCAACAGCTCCGGTGAGGCGCGGCAGCCATGCGCCCGCAGCGTCATCTCCGGCAGCGCCGTCCCACGCCCCTTCCTGCGGGTGAAGGCCGCGCGCAGGAGCGCGGCGGGCATCGCGGGGAGCGTGTGCAGGTCGAAGATGGTGGCGGACATGGGCGGGATTCTCCGCCAGCCGCCCCCATCCCGCGTGGGAAAAGTCAGGGGGATTCCGGCCCGCCGAACCGTCGGGCCGGTCCTCCCCTCCTCCAAGACGCGGCGGGTTCAGCGGACCGCGAAGCCCCAGGTGTAGGGGACGCCGCGATACCTGCAGGTGGTTCCGTCGCTCCACGCCCAGGTGTAGTCGAGCCGTGCGCCGGCGCAGTACTCGCCCGCGTAGTCAGCGAGGTGCCCCTGAGCCCCTCTCTGGCCGTCACTATCGCAGGCGTACTCAGGATAGACGCCCCCGTAATACCCATAATTGACACACCCCATCATGATCTGGGAGCTGGCCGGCCCGTAGGTGCCTTGTTTGAAGGCAGTTCCCGCGACACCGAAGGCCATGTTCGTCTGGCTGTAGCCCCATGCCGAGGGAGCGTAGGACTGGGTAAAGCTCTCTCCAAAAGTGCGGTTGAAGACCCTGACGCTGTTGAAGTCGAGGCACGCCAGGCTCTTCGACCAGTCTTCGTCGCCCGGGGTGCCGCGCGTCGCCACGCCCAGGCTCGTCTTCGCGTTGGACGCCTGCCATCCGGCCACCGTCCATCCGCCTCCGGACGTGGTCATGTCGCAGTAGTACGCGGACGGCTGCGAATCACAGGGGTTCAGGAAATAGACGCCGCTGCCCAGTGACGGGCAGTACTGATGCAACTCCTGGCAGGAATGCACGCTTGCGGAAGGGGCTTCCGGACAGGGCTTCTCCGGCAGGGTGGGACCTCCCGAACCCGTGCCCGACAGGGGATCGCTCCGCACCGTGAAGACGACGTCGTTGAAGTCGTCGTCCACCTGCTCATGCGCTCGGTCGAAGTCCTCGAAGGCCAGGACCCGGCGCTGGGTTTCCAGGTGGTACGCGCTCATCACGTGGCGCCTGCGCTCGACGGCCTCCGGGTTGAGCGCGTCCACGGAGTAGTAGGTCAGCTTGGAGAGGTCCACCTGGGTCCCATCCCAGCCGTCCGCCACCAGGAAGAAGCCAAGCCGTGTCCCGGCGGAGAACTGGCCCAGGTGGACGCGGTCCCCCGTGTGGAGTTCCCCCGTGGAGCCCCACGCCGAGGCATTGGGGAAGATGACGACTTTCTGCACGTCCTCCACCGTGGCAGGAGGACTCCCGTCCGGGTACGTGAAGTAACCCAGCGTGTTGCGGTAGGTGGCGCCCTCGGACACGAACGTCACCCAGACATCCGCGGTGGCCGTGACCAGGATGTTGGGGTCGTTCGAGGGCGCGACGTAGTCCGGGTGATGGACCGGGACGGACTGGTTCTCCGGCAGGGCTTCAGCGATGTCGGACAGGAAGCTGGCGGGCAGCGTTTCGGGCGTCGCGGCGGTGACCACGGATTGACCGCTGCTCAGCGCCTCCAACGGAGGAGACGGATGCGCCTCCGAGGGCTCACAGCCCCCGGACACCACAGCGCAAAAACCAAACATGACTCCAGCAACAAGGCGATACGGATTGCGGCGCATGGAATTGCCTCCAGACGGAGACAGATCCAACACCCCATGAAGCCAGTCAATGACTGTATATTTCAACCCGCCCGAGTCAAAGCAGACATCAACTCTTCAGGCCATGCCGGCGCAGGAGCCGATACAGGTACACGCGGTCCATGTCCGCGGCGGCGGCGGCCTGGGACACCTTGCCTCCGTGCAGCTTGAGGAGCGCTTCCACGTAATCGTGCTCGAAGGACTCCAGCGCCTGGCGTCGGGCCTCCGCGTACGTCAACGCGGCATCCACGGAACGGGGGGCCACGGGCGGATGACCGGAGTCGGAGAGCGCTGGCGGCAGCGCGCTCTGGAAGACGAGGCAGCGCTCCAGGTGGTTGCGCAGCTCGCGCACGTTGCCCGGCCACGGGGCCTTCTGGAGTCGCGCGAGGAAGTCCGGCGTGGTCAGCGACTCCACCTGCGCGGGCGTGGCGCCCAGCCCCGCGAGGATGCGCTCGGCGATGAGCGGGAGGTCCTCCGGCCGCTCGCGCAGGGAGGGGATGGGAATGCCCACCACCGCGAGCCGGAAGTACAGGTCCGCCCGGAAGCGGCCCGCCTGCACCTCCGCGCGCAGGTCGCGGTGCGTGGCCGCGATGACGCGCACGTTGACCGCTTGATGCATGTTGGAGCCCAGGCGGCGGATCTCCCGGTTCTCCAGCACGCGCAACAGCTTGGGCTGCAGCTCCGCGGGCAGCTCGCCAATCTCATCCAGGAAGATGGTGCCTCCGTCGGCTTCCTCGAAGGCTCCCACGCGCCGCTGGATGGCCCCGGTGAAGGCGCCCTTCTCGTGGCCGAACAGCTCACTCTCCAGGAGGTTCGCCGGGAGCGCGCCGCAGTCCACCACCAGGAAGGGAGCGCCCGCGCGGGCTCCCGCGCGGTGGATGGCGAGCGCGGCCCGGCTCTTCCCCGTCCCCGTCTCTCCTTCCAGCAGCACCGTGGCGTTGCAGGAGGCCGCACGCTCCATCCGATCAAAGCTGGCCCGAGCCGCGGCGGACCGGGCCACCAGTTCCCCGAAGGCCGCGCTCTCTGGAAGGGATTCCGGACGCGTCAACGGAGCGTCCTCCTCGCGCGACTCGCACCGGGCGGAGAACGACACCCCGCTGGTTCCGCTTCCCCCCCGCGTTCGCGCCTGGCGCCACCGGACCCCACCCACGAAGGTTCCGGGACGCTCTTTCGGGGACCTCGTGCGCGCGGCCCCCTTTCGCTCCGTCTTCATCTCGCAGTGGAAACGCGACACGGCGACTCCCTCGCTCGACCTCTTCATTGACGAAACGCTCCTCCCCCCAGCCACCACTTCGTTCAACGACTTGGAGGCCGTTCCCGTCACTTGTGACACGGTGATGCCGCGCGCGTGGAGGCAGGCATCCCGTTCAACTGGACGGACGGAGGTCCTGGGGCCCCCTGCCCCGGACGGTCTTCCAGCATCCCTCGTCAGCCTTTACGCCGGACCTTCTGGATATTCCCGGACAATTCCCCGGGCCATTTCCGCCCCTCTGGGGACGAGGCCTTCAGCGCACGATCAGGTCCACCACGAAGTCCGCACCGGCATCGCCCGTCCGGGCCGCATCCACCACGTCGGGCCGCTCGTCCCCCACCCAAAGGCCCAGCACGTCGTACACCAGCCACTGCGCAAGCGGTCGGGACACACCTTGCGCCGCCTCCCGGGGCACACCGGCCAGGGCCCCCTGCGTCTCCATCAGCGCCCGAGCCAGTCGCGCCGGTACCACCCAGCACTCGGCACGCACGAAGGCGGGCACCAGGAAGAGACAGAAGGCGGCCTCGGTGCGTGCGAGCAACGCGTCCAGCCGCTCGCGGCCCAGGCGGAACGTGGGCAGCCACTGGCCCTCGCCCCGCTGCTCCAGCTTCGCCACCGGCATCCGGACCACGCGCCGCGTGCGCACGAAGCCCTCGCGCTCCACCGACACGACGAAGGCCACCTCCACGCCCCCGTCACGCGCGGGGGGCGGCGCGCGTTGCACGGTCATCGTCAGGGACAGTGGGGAGGCGCGCCCCTGGGCCAGCAGCGAACCCAGGTCCGCCTGGATGCGCTCCAGCTCCGCGCGCAGGCCCTCCAGCAATCCGGCCACCAGCTCCGCGGTCTCCTCGCGGAAGCGCTCCGGATGGCGCGCGGCGACGTCCGCCTCCACGCGCCCCACCGCGCCCACCAGCAGGTCCTCCAGGTCGCGGTCGCGCAGCCAGGTGCGCCCGCCCACCGGCACCGAGCGCGTCGCGTGCAGGTGGCGCAGCGAAGCCGTCAACGTCGCGGGCTCCGTGGCCTCCACCGGCGTCGGGGACCTGCCCTGCCCCGCGCCCGCCTGGAGCCAGGACTGGAGCGAGCGCGCCCGGAAGCGGGCCTTGGGGGATGGGTGCTCCAGCATCTTGCGCACCAGCCGCCGGTCCGTGGCGGTGCGCACCAACGCGAGCACCGCCAGCTCCGCCTCGGAGGACGCCTCGTCCGGCGCGCACCACAGGAGGAACTCGATGGCCGCCTTGCGCAACACGGGCTTCTTGCCCATGCGCTGCGCCACCTCCGCGCGCCACGCCACCAGCCCGTCCAGGCCGGGCCGCGCGGGGGAGCGGAAGCGCGGCCACACCTCCGCGCACTCCTCCGCCAGCCACACCAGGTGCGCGTAGCCGGGCACGGACTCCAGCCGCGCGCGGGCCCGGGTGCGCCGCTCGAAGGCCTCCGGCACGCCCCGCCGCACGGCCGCGCGGAACAGCCGCTCCTCCAGCCACAGGAGCGCGAGCGCGAGCGCGGGTTCGTTCTTGCGCATCGTGCCGTGGCAATGGTCCAGGACGAACCGCGCGTGGCCCAGGTCCGCCGCCGCCTCGAAGTCGCTCTGCACCAGCGCGCCCAGCGCCCCGCGCAGCCCGTCCACCGGGGGCGAGTCGAAGAGCGTGAGCAGGTCGCACAGGTTCTCCACCACCGCGGGCGGGCCACCCACCTCCACCGTGCGCGCCAGCAACAGTCCCGCGCGCGAACACCAGTCCGGCTCCTTGCGCCCGTTGGGGTAGCACGCGAGGAAGCCGCGCATGCCACCGCGGCCGTCCGGGGACGTGGCCAGCGCGAAGAGACGCTCGCCCAGCACCTCGCTCGCCTCGCGCCAGGGGATGCGCGCGGCGCGCGTGCGGATGAACTCGGCGAGCCGGTCGCGGCCCTCCTCGCGCGTGTCGGGCAGGAGCGCGCGCAACTGCTCCAGCAGCCCCACCGACTTCGGCCCCGCGCCCAGCACCAACTTCAGGTCCACCTCCACCGCGTCCTGGAAGCGCAGCGCGCGGCCGTCGAACGTGCATGGCACGCCCCGCACCAGCGCCTGCAATGCATCCGGGTGGCGCTTCAGGTAGCGCGTGAGCACCGTGGACAGCGACGCGTCCGTCTCGCGCTGGATCCGCTCCGCGCCCTCCGCGTCCCCCGCCTCGCGGAGCGTGGCCACTGCTTCGCGCTGCCGGGCCAGGAGCTGTCCCAACAGGCCCGAGGGCGGCTCCGCGTAGGGCCAGAGCAGCTCGCTGCACGTGGACAACAGGAAGAGCACCTCGCCCGGACTGCGCTCGCCCGGGGACAGCCGCTCCCACGCGGCGGCCTGGGCCCGCGTGCGCTCCTCCAACGAAGCCCCGCGCACCCAGCGGGCGAAGTCCTCACGCCAGCCGGCGCTCAGGGCCACGGCGTCCTGGGGCGTCGCCACCGCCACCTGCGCATGCAGCGACTGGAGCGACTCCGGCCACCCGACCCCGGCCGACGACGGCATGGGAACAGACAGGCTCACCCGGGCCTCGCGACATCCGGAGTCCCGGCCGGCAGCAGGGCGGCGGAGACAGTGCTCGGGGCCACGGTGATGACGATGGACTTCGACGTGGGCGTGCGGCTCTTCTCCGCGTGGCTGTCCACCGGCACCAGCACGTTCGCCTCGGGGAAGTACGTGGCCGCGCACGCGCGGGGGATGTTGTACGGCACCACCAGGAACTCCCGGGCCACGCGCGTCTGGCCCTGGAAGTGGCTGGTGAGGTCCACCTTCTGCCCCGCTGACAACCCCCGCGCCTTCACGTCCTCCGGGTGCAGGAACACCACGCGACGGCCCTGGTGGATGCCCCGGTAGCGGTCATCCAGGCCATACACGGTGGTGTTGTATTGATCATGCGAGCGCAGCGTCATCATCAGCAACTGCCCCGGCTCCAGCTTCAGGCGCGGCATGGTGTGCACCGTGAAGTGGGCCTTTCCATCCGGCGTGGGGAAGCGTCCCTCGCGCGGACCGTTGGGCAGCGCGAACCCGCCGGACTCGCGCACGCGGCGGTTGAAGTCCTCGAAGCCCGGGATGCAGCGGGAGATGAGCTCGCGCACCCGGTCGTAGTCCTCCACCAACGACAGCCACGGAACCTTCGAGCGGGCCCCCAGCACCGCGTGCGCCAGCCGCGCGACGATGACGGGCTCGCTGAGCAGGTGTTCGGACGCGGGCGTCACCGCGCCGCGCGACGCGTGCACCATCCCCATCGAGTCCTCCACGGTGACGAACTGCCGCCCCGTGGCCTGCACGTCATGCTCCGTGCGGCCCAGGCACGGGAGGATCAACGCGCGCCTTCCATGCACCAGGTGCGCGCGGTTGAGCTTGGTGGACACGTGCACCGTGAGGCGCGAGCGCCGCAGGCCCTCCGCGGTGAACTCCGTGTCCGGCGTGGCCGACAGGAAGTTGCCCCCCAGCGCGAAGAACACCTTCACCCGGCCATCATGCAGGCCCTTCAGCGTGGCCACCGTGTCCAGCCCGGTGTGGCGCGGCGGCGAGAAGCCGAACTCGCGCTCCAGCGCATCCAGGAACGCGGGCTGGGGATGCTCCCAGATGCCCATGGTGCGGTCGCCCTGCACATTGCTGTGCCCGCGCACCGGACACACGCCCGCCCCGGCCTTGCCGATGCTCCCGCGCAGCAGCGTCAGGTTGACCACCTCCTGCACGTTGCCCACGGCGTTGCGGTGCTGGGTGAGGCCCATGGCCCAGCAGAAGATGGTGCGCTCGGATCTCGCCAGGATGTCCGCCGCGGACTCAATCTGCTCGCGGGGCACGCCGCTCTGTTCCACGACGTCGTCCCACGACACCGTGCCCAGGTGCGCCGCGTACGCGTCGAAGCCCGCCGTCCTGCCTTCGACGAACGCCCGGTCCACCACGGTGCCGGGCGCCTTCGCCTCGCGCTCCAGCAGCGCCTTGCCCAGCCCCTGGAGGAGCGCGACGTCGCCGTTGATGCGCACCTGGAGGAAGAGCTTGTTGAGCGCGGTGCCGGGACCGAGCAGGTGCAGCACCTCCTGCGGGTGCTTGAAGCGGTTGAGCCCGGTCTCCGGCAGCGGATTGACGCTGACGATTTCACAGCCCCGGCGCGCGGCGGCCTGGAGCGCCGTGAGCATGCGCGGGTGGTTGGTGCCCGGGTTCTGGCCAATGACGAAGATGGCCTGCGCGTGGTCGAAGTCCTCCAGCGTGACGGAGCCCTTGCCAATGCCCAGCGTCTCCGAGAGGCCCGTGCCGCTGGACTCGTGGCACATGTTGGAGCAGTCCGGCAGGTTGTTGGTGCCGAACTGCCGCACGAACAACTGGTACAGGAACGCGGCCTCGTTGCTGGTCCGGCCGGACGTGTAGAAGCACGCCTCGTCCGGTGAGCCCAGCGCGTTCAACTCCTCCGCCACCAGCGCGAACGCCTCGTCCCACGACAGGGGCTCGTAGTGCGTGGCGCCCTCGCGCAGCACCATCGGGTGCGTGAGCCGGCCCGCCTTGCCCAGCCACAGGTCGGACTGCCCGGCGAGCCGCGCCACGCTCCACTCGCGGAAGAACTCCGGCGTCACGCGCTCGCGAGTCCCCTCCTCCGCCACCGCCTTCGCGCCGTTCTCGCAGTACTCGTTCACCGACCGGTGCGACGGATCCGGCCACGCGCACCCGGGACAGTCGAAGCCATCCGTCTGGTTGATCTTCCAGAGCAGCTTGCCGCCGCGCCAGGGCCCCGCTTCTCCCAGCACGTGCTTGAACGCGTGCAGCACCGCGGGCAGGCCCCCCGCCACCGTCTTCACCGCGCCCACATCCGGAGGGCGGACCTCCACGGGAGGCTGGGCCGCCGGCACCGCCAGGGCCTTCTCGTCCGCGTCCTCCACCTGTCGTGGTGCCTTGGCCATGTCCCACCTTCGTCCCGGGTCGTTCTCTTCCGGGCGCGGACTCTACCCCGCTCCCGCCTTCCCGACAGGTCGGGGGTTGATCAGGACTCTCCTGGAATAAGGACAAGACCATATTCTCAAGTCTCACCGGGCTCATGCAGGATGGGTCCACACGGGGTGCTTCACGGCCCCCGTCCCCCCAAGCAGGAGCCATCCCCATGAAGGCCATCTCTTCCGTCGCCGCCGCCGCCGCGCTGTTCGTGTCCGTCCCCGCCCTGGCCGGGCACAGCATCCAGTCCACCCACGGATTGTCCATTGTCGACAACGGCGCGTCGTCTCCGGCGACGGGCGTCAACATGGCGATCACCTGGAACGAGAGCACCCTGTACGCGTACGCGAGCTTCAGCGGCATCGCGAACGGCAACTCCTACGACTTCAACCTGGTCGGCTCGTCCGTCACCGCCGTCACCGCCTCCAACATCAACGGCCTGTGGAACATCCACCGCAACGGCGTGCTCATCTGTGGCGGCTGCACCGGCAGCGCCTACGGACTGACGGCGGGGGTGGGCAGCGGCATCAAGTTCTACACGAGCGGTGAGGTCTACGGCTTCAGCGCCTACGTGGACGCGCGCCAGGACTACTGACGCACGAAGCCTGCGCGGTAAACACGTATTTCACGCATAGCGGGTTTCGTGCAGGATGGGGGCACATGCGGGGTCCCCGTGCCCCCATCACTCGGAGTTCCCATGAAGGCCGTGCGTTTCGCCATCGCCGCCGCGCTGCTGCTGTCCCTCCCCGCCCTGGCCGCCGCCGGTGTGCACAGCATCTGGTCCGACAGCGGCATGTACATCAGCGACAACTCGGGCTCGACCCTGTATCCGGTGACGGAAGGGGGCGTGGTGATCAGCTGGAGCGAGTCCACCGGGGCCGTGTTCGCGAACCTGCACGGTCGCGCCGTCATCCTTGGCAGCCCCACCCCCACCTTCCGGGACTATGACGTCGAGCTGATCAGCGGCTCCGCCAGCTTCCCCACCGAGGACGTCATGTTCGGGCAGTGGAACATCCGCCGCAATGGCGCGCTCATCTGCGGCAACTGCCGGGGGACCCTCGTCGGACTGGATTCGGGCAGCAGCATCCAGTTCTTCGACAGCACCAACAAGTTCCGCTTCTTCGCCAGCGTGGGGGCGCGCAAGGACTACTGACGCACGGCGTCCAGGCGGCCCGGGTTCGCGAGGGGACAGGCCCTGCACGGCGTCCCCCCGCGACGTGGAAGGTTCGGTTAGGGTGCCCGCCCGGGCGCCCCTTCACGCGCCACCTTTCCAGGAGCCTTCCGCATGTCCCGCATCATCCGCGCCTCTCGCGGCACCACCCTCTCCTGCAAGGGCTGGGTGCAGGAGGCCGCGCTCCGGATGCTGATGAACAACCTCGACCCGGACGTGGCCGAGCAGCCCGGAGACCTGGTCGTCTACGGCGGCACCGGCAAGGCCGCCCGCGACTGGCCGTCGTTCGACCGCATCGTCTCAAGCCTCCAGAGCCTCACCGACGACGAGACGCTGCTCGTGCAGTCCGGCAAGCCCGTGGGCATCCTGCGCACGCACCCGGACGCGCCGCGCGTGCTCATCGCCAACTCCAACCTCGTGGGCCACTGGGCCAACTGGGAGCACTTCCACGAGCTGGAGAAGAAGGGCCTGATGATGTACGGCCAGATGACGGCCGGCTCGTGGATCTACATCGGCACGCAGGGCATCCTTCAGGGCACCTACGAGACCTTCGCCGCCGCGGGCCGCTTCCACTTCGGCAGCGAGGACCTGGCCGGCCGCCTCATCCTCTCCGGTGGCCTGGGTGGCATGGGCGGCGCGCAGCCGCTGGCCGCCACGATGAACAACGCCGTGTTCCTGGGCGTGGAGATCGATCCGCACCGCGCCCAGCGCCGCGTGGAGACGCGCTACCTGGACGTGGTGGCGAAGGACATCGACGAGGCGCTGGCCCTGGCGAAGGACGCGCAACAGAAGCGCGTGGGCCGCTCCATCGCCATCATCGGCAACGCGGCGTCGGTGTTCCGCGAACTGTACAAGCGCGGCATCAAGCCGGACCTCGTGACGGACCAGACGAGCGCGCATGATCCGCTCAACGGCTACATCCCCACGGACCTGTCGCTGGAGGCCGCCGCCGAGCTGCGCAAGCGCGACCCGGAGGGCTACGTGAAGCGCGCGCGCGAGTCGATGATCATGCACGTGCAGGCGATGAACGACTTCCAGGCCGCCGGCAGCCACGTGTTCGACTACGGCAACAACCTGCGCGGCCAGGCGAAGGTGGGCGGCATGCAGAACGCCTTCGAGTTCCCCGGCTTCGTGCCCGCGTACATCCGCCCGCTGTTCTGCGAGGGCATGGGCCCGTTCCGCTGGGTGGCGCTGTCCGGAGACCCGGAGGACATCCGCCGCACGGACCGCGCGGTGCGCGAGCTGTTCCCGCACAAGGCGTCGCTCAACCGCTGGCTGGACATGGCCCAGGAGCGCGTGGCGTTCCAGGGCCTGCCCGCGCGCATCTGCTGGCTGGGCTATGGCGAGCGCGCCAAGGCCGGGCTCGCGTTCAACGAGCTGGTCCGCAAGGGCGAGGTGAAGGCGCCCATCGTGATTGGCCGCGACCACCTGGACTGCGGCAGCGTGGCGTCCCCCAACCGCGAGACGGAGGCCATGAAGGACGGCTCGGACGCGGTGGCGGACTGGCCCATCCTGAACGCGCTGGTGAACGCGGTGAACGGCGCGTCGTGGGTGTCCTTCCACCACGGCGGCGGCGTGGGCATGGGCTACTCGCTGCACGCGGGCCAGGTCATCGTCGCGGACGGCACCCCGGAGGCCGCGCGCCGCATCGAGCGCGTGCTCACCTCCGACCCCGCCATGGGCGTGCTGCGCCACGCGGACGCCGGCTACACGGAGGCCACCGACGTCGCGAAGGAGCGGGGCGTGCGCATCCCGGGCCTCACCGCCTAGAGTGCGCCGGATGCCAAGCCGGATCCGCGCAGTCTTGATGACGGGGGTGCTGGGGGTGCTCGCGGCCTGCACGCCCACCACCACCGGGCCCATGGTGATGCGCATGGGTCCGGGCCTGTCCAACGAGCGCTTCTATCAAATCGGCTTCCGCTCCGGCCCCCGCCTCAACGCCCCGCAGCTGTCCGAGCGCGGGGAGCTGGACGGCGCCTTCGAGGGCGACGCGAAGCCCTTCGACAGCGAGCAGTGGGGCATCGCCTACGACGGAACGGTGACGCTGCCGCTGGATGAGCGGCTGTCGCTGCACGTCGGGCTCCAGGGGGAGTTCTTCCTGGCGCCGGTGCCGGGCTACGGCCTGTACTCGGGCCTGTCGTACTACATCGGTTCACGGACGGTGGGGCTGGCCCCGGCGATCGCGGTGCGGGGCGCGTCGGACTTCGGCCTGGGCGACACGGACAGCACCAGCAGCCTGTTCGGCATGGAGGGCACCTGCGCCTTCAGCGTGCAGCCGGAGCCCGGCATGTCGCTGGGGCTGGTGCCCTTCGTGGGCGTGCACCAGTCCCTGGTGAACCCCGGCTCGCAGGTGACGAGCGTGTATTACGGCGCGGTGGTGGCCGCGCAGATTTCCTTGGGCGAGGCCGGCAAGTCGAAGCTGGAGGTGTCCGGCGGTTTCGGCCGGGCCCGCGCGAATGGCAGCAGTTGGAACGTGCCCATCGCCGGGGTGCGTGGAGGACGCTGACACATGACGGAAGCGCTCGACCTGTGGGTTCGCAACACCTCCGAGGTGCTCACCGTCGAGGGCACGCACCGCGAGCCCGCGGAGGTGGCCCTCACCCCGCGCCCCGCCGCCTGCGTGGGCATCCGCCAGGGCCGCGTGGCCTTCGTGGGCCGGGAAGCGGACCTGCCCAGGGGCGCGCTCACGGACGCGACGGAGATCATCGACGCCGAGGGCGGCTTCGTGGGCCCGGGCTTCGTGGATCCGCACACGCACCTGGTCTTCGCGGGGGAGCGCTCCGCGGAGTTCGACCTGCGCAACCAGGGCGCCACGTATCTCGAAATCGCCAAGGCGGGCGGCGGCATCGTCAACACGGTGGGCGCCACCCGCGCGGCCAGCGAGGAGGAGCTGGCCCGGCTCGCCCTGCCCCGCCTGGAGCGGCTGCTCGCGCAGGGCGTGACGACCGCCGAGGTGAAGAGCGGCTACGGCCTGTCGCTGGCGGACGAGCTGAAGATGCTGCGCGCGGTGCGCAGGCTGGGTGCGCTGTCCCCGCTGGAGCTGGTGCCCACGCTCCTGTGCGCGCACGCGGTGCCCGCGGAGTACCAGGGCCGCCGAGGCGACTACCTGGACCTGTGCATCAACGAGATTCTCCCCGCCGTGGCGCGCGAGGGCCTGGCGCGCTTCTGTGACGTCTTCACGGAGGAGAGCGCCTTCACCGTGGACGAGTCACGCCGCCTGCTGCTCGCGGGCAAGGCGCTGGGCCTCACGCCGCGCCTGCACGCGGATCAGCTCACCGCCTGCGGGGCCTCCGCGCTCGCCGCCGAGGTGGGGGCCAGCAGCGCGGACCACCTGGAGCAGGTGACGGACGAAGGCATCCGCGCGCTCGCCGCCGCGAACGTCACCGCCGTGCTCGTGCCCACCTCCACCCTCTTCCTGCGCATGCGCCCCTACGCGCCCGGCCGGAAGTTGCGCGACGCGGGCGTCAACATTGCTTTGGGTTCAAACGTGAATCCCGGTTCTTCCATGACGGAAAACCTGGCGCTGGTGCTGGGGCTCGCCTGCCTGGAGAACGGGCTGACTGCCGCCGAGGCGTACTGGGCCGCCACACGGGGCGCCGCGCAATGCTTGGGGTTGCAACGGCAGGGGCGGCTGGCTGTCGGTGATGCGGGCGACCTGGTGGTCTTCGGCTGTCGCAGTTACCGGCACCTGCCTTATCATCTGGGTATCAGCCACGCGCGAGTGGTGGTGAAGGCAGGACAGGTGGTGTGTCGCGCGCGGATGGATTGCTGTCCCTGAGTGCGTGCCGCTGAACAACGGGCATCGTCCGAGGGGGCAAGTGGAACTTCCCTCGTGGGCCGGCCGTTGTAGAGATCAGCTGCCACCATGTGCCGATTATTTGGATTCAGATCCGCGGTTCCCGCTGCTGTCCATACCGCCCTGGTGACGGAGAGGAACTCGCTCCTCATCCAGTCGCGCGAGCACAAGGACGGATGGGGCATTGCCTCATACGGACAGGAATGTTCACCGCTCGTGGCGCATGGCGTGGGCCCCGCGCACAGTGATCCTGATTTCGAGCGGGTGTCGAGTCAGGTGTCCGCGCGCACCGTGGTCGCGCACATCCGGCTCGCGAGCGTGGGTGCGGTGGAGATCCGCAACTCGCACCCGTTCCATTTCGGCCGCTGGTCGTTCGTGCACAACGGCACGCTGCGCGAGTTCGCGAAGCACAAGGCCGCCGTGGAGGCGCTCATCCACCCGGAGTTGCGCGTCAACATCAAGGGCACCACGGACAGCGAGCGCTGCTTCTACCTGTTCCTGTCGCGGCTCGCGGAGCGGGGTCCGCTCGACGGCTCGGTGCCGGCGGAGTCGATGGCGCGAGCCCTGGCGGAGACGATGACGCTCGTGTCCACGATGACGGACGTGCCAGGAAGCCGCGAGCCGAAGGAGCGCTCCGCGATGAACTTCCTCGTCACGGACGGCGAGGCGATGGTGGCCACGCGCCGCAACCGCACGCTCTTCATCTCCTCCGGCATCGGCGGCTGCCCCGAAGTGCTGCGCGCGCCGAACACGGACGTGCCGCTCCAGCAGTTCCTGGTCGCCAGCGAGTCGCTGTGCGGCGGTCCCCACTGGGTGCCGGTGGATGAAGAGGACGTGGTGGGCGTGGACGCGCGGCTCGTCTTCCGCCGCTGGAAGGTGCAGACGCTGGCCGAAGGTGTGCTGAACCCGCGCGCGTGTGAGCCGACCCAGAGCAGCGTGGCCTGAACCGCGCTGCGTGGGCCGCACCCGGGGCGTGCTTCAGCCGAGCCACGCCTCAAGCAGCGCGGTGGGACGCACACCAAACGCTTCGACCTCAAGGCTCCGCTCGGCCTCCCCTGCATGGCGCAGCGAGATGCGCAGGAACTCGCGCGGCGCGGCCTGGGGGATGCGGTCCAACCACTCCACCAACATGGCGCGGTCGTTGTCGGCCACCATGTCCACGAAGCCGGTGGCGTACAGCTCCTCGTAGTCGGCCAGCCGGTACAGGTCCGCGTGGTACAGCGGGATGCGTCCCTCGTACGGATACACGATGGCGAACGTGGGGCTCGCCACCTCCGACTTCGCCACGCCCGCCCCTTCCGCCACGCCGCGCACCAGGTGCGTCTTGCCCGCGCCCAGGTCGCCCACGAGCCCCACGAAGTCCCCGGGCTCCAGCAGCTTGCCCAGCTTCACTCCCAGCCGGTGCGTCTCCTCCGGGGACGGAGACACCAGGCGCCGCGTGAGGGTGGGCTCGCTCATCGCCCCCACCGCACCCAGACCGACCCCAGGTCCTCCAGCAGGTCCGTGGCGATGAGGCCCATCAGGCCCCGCCGCTTCGCCGCGAGGTCTCCCGCGAGTCCGTGCGCGTACACCGCCGTCCACGCCGCCCTGGGCAGCTTGATGCCCTGCGCGAGCAGCGCGCCGCACACGCCCGACAGCACGTCACCCGTGCCACCGGTGGCCATGCCCGCGTTGCCCGTGGGGTTGATGAACACGCGCCCTCCCGGCTCCGCGATGAGCGTGCGCGAGCCCTTGAGCACCACCGTGACATTGAGCGACGTGGCCATGTTCAGCGCCACGCCCACGCGGTGCTGCTGCACGTCCTTCGTCGTCCGCCCCCACAGCCGGGCCATCTCCCCCGGGTGCGGCGTGAGCAGCACGGGGCCCTTGGCCCGGCGCAGCACGGTCAGGTCCTCCGCCACGGCGTTGAGCGCGTCCGCGTCCAGCACCGCGGGCACGTCCACCGCCGCCAGCAGGTCGCCAATCAGCGCGCCCGTCTCCGGGCCCCGGGGGATGCCCGGGCCCATCACCAGCGCGTCCTTGCCCTCCAGCGCGCCCTTCAGCGCCTCCAGGTCGCCCTTGCCCAGCGGCCCCTCTCCCGGCAGGGCGATGCCCATGATCTCCGGCGAGTGCGCCATCACCCACGGCAGCGCCTCCGCGCGCGTGGCCACCGTGACGAGCCCCGCGCCGCTGCGCAACGCCGACAGGGCCACCATCGCCGCCGCGCCCGTCTTGCCCGGGCTGCCCGCCACCACCAGCACGTGGCCGTAGGTGCCCTTGTGCGTGTCCGCGCGGCGCGCCGGAATCACCTCGCGCGCGTCCTTCTCCTCCACCCGCAGCAGCTCCGCGCCCGACACCGCCCGCGCGGACTCGCCGCCCAGGCCAATGTCCACGCGCCGCACGTCCCCGCACAGCGAAGCGCCGGGCTCCAGCTCATGCGCGGGCTTCAGGAACCCGAAGGCCACCGTGACGTCCGCCTCCACGCACAGCGGAAAGGGCTCCGCGGTGTCGCTCTGGAGGCCCGACGGCACGTCCGCCGCCACCACCTTCGCCCCCGCGCGCCGCCACCGCGCCACGGTGCCAATCGCATCCGCGAAGGCCCCTTCCGGTGCGCGGCGCAGGCCGGTGCCGAACAGCGCGTCCACCACCACGTCCCCCGCGCCCGCCTCCGGCAGCGCTTCGAAGGCGCGCGGCGATTCGCCAAAGCCCTCCAGCGCCTGGAGGTTGCGCTTCGACTCCGCGGTGAGCTTCGCCGTGTCGCCCACCAGCGACACCACCACGCGCGCCCCACCTTCGAGCAGGAAGCGCGCGGCGACGAGCCCGTCCCCGCCGTTGTTGCCGGGGCCGCAGAGCACGGTGAAGCGCCCCCCCGGGCCCGCGATGCTCCGGGCGGCGTCCGCGAGCGCACGGCCCGCGTTCTCCATCAACAACCCGGAGGGCATCCCGTGGTGTTCCTGGGCGGCCGCTTCGGCTTCACGCATCTGGACGGCGGTGAGCACGCGCTGCATGGCTTCAGTCCTTCCTGCTTCACTTCGTCTGGAGCACCACCGTGGCCGCGGCCACGCCGGCATCATGGGTGAGCGCGAGCATCGCCTCCCACCCTCGCGCTTCCATCACTTCACGGGCCACGCCGGAGAGCACGAAGCGCGGCGGGCCGCCCTCGCGCACCACCTCCATGTCCTTCCAGTGCACCCCGGGCGGCACGCCCATCGCCTTCACCAGCGCCTCCTTCGCCGCGAACCTCGCCGCGAAGGCACTGGCCGCGTCGTGGCGGGGCGCGCAGTAGGCGCGCTCGCCTTCGGTGTACACGCGCGCCAGGAACGCATCCTTGCGGGGCCCGTCGAGGATGCGCTGGATGCGCTCGATGGAGCAGAGGTCCAACCCCAGGCCGACGATGGACATGGCGGCTACCCCGGGTCGCGCATCAGTTCCAACATCTCTCGCACCGCGCGCTCGAAGCCCACCAGCACCGCGCGCCCGACGATGGCGTGCCCGATGTTGAGTTCGTCGATCTCCTGGATGCGCGCGATGGCCTGCACGTTGTCGTAGTTGAGCCCGTGGCCCGCGGCCACGCCCATGCCCAGCTTCGCGCTCGCCTTGGCCGCGTCCACGATGCGCGCCAGCTCCCGCGCGCGCTCCTTGTCGTTGCGCGCCTCGCAGTAGCGCCCCGTGTGCAGCTCCACCCGGTCCGCGTTCACCTTGTGCGACGCGCGCACCTGGTCCAGGTCCGGATCGATGAACAGCGAGACGGCGATCTCCCCGTCCTTCAGGTTCTTGATGATCTTCGCGATGGTTTCGCGCTGGCCCGCGACCTCCAGGCCGCCCTCGGTGGTGAGCTCCTCGCGCCGCTCGGGCACGAGCGTCACCACGTCCGGCTTGTACTCGTAGGCGATCTTCACCATCTCCGCGGTGGCGGCCATCTCCAGGTTCAGGAGCGTCTGCACCGTGTCGCGCAGGATGCGCAGGTCCCGGTCCTGGATGTGGCGCCGGTCCTCGCGCAGGTGGATGGTGATCTGCCGGGCGCCGGCCAGCTCCGCCATCGCCGCCGCCGTCACCGGATCCGGATACACGGTGCGCCGCGCCTGCCGCAGCGTCGCCACGTGATCCACGTTGACACCCAGTCGCTGTCCCATCGACCGCTCCTCACCCGGCGCGAGGTGCGGGATTGTCCGAGGCCCGGGCCCGCGCCGGCCCCTCTATTGGTGGCCGGCGTCCGGAAGTCAACCGTCCTGCGCGGGGCCCGGGACGGAAGGCCCCGTCCTGCTAACCGTTGAGCGCCTTGGAGATCGCCTCGACGATTTCGCGGGCGTAGGCCTCGTTGCGCGTCGCGTCCTCGCCTTCGATGAGGACACGGGCCTTGGGCTCGGTGCCGGAGAAGCGCACCAGCACGCGGCCGGAGGAGCCCAGCTTCTGCTCCACGTTCTTGATGGCCTTCATCACCGTGGGCAGCTCGCCCAGCTCCCGGCGCTGCTTCACCACCACGTTGAGCAGCGTCTGCGGCACCGGCTGGAAGATGGAGGCCAGCTCGCTCAGGGGCTTGCCCTGCCGGCACATCACCGCCAGCAGCTGGAGCGCCGCGAGCGTGCCGTCGCCGGTGGTGGTGTGGTTCAGGAAGATGAGGTGGCCGCTCTGCTCGCCACCCAGGCTGTAGCCGTTGCGGCGCATCTCGTCGACGACGTGACGGTCACCCACGCGGGTGCGCGCGACCTTCACGCCCCACTGCGCCACCGCGCGCTCCAGGCCGATGTTGCTCATCACCGTGGCGACGAGCGTCTTCTTCTTCAGCTCCTTGCGAGCGACCAGCTCACCCGTGCAGATGGCCATGATGGCATCGCCGTCCACGACGTTGCCCTTCTCGTCCACGACGATGAGGCGGTCCGCGTCGCCGTCCAGCGCCACGCCCAGGTTGGCGCCGTGCTTCACCACCGCCTTGGCCAGGCCCTCCGGGTGGAGCGCGCCGCACTTGTGGTTGATGTTCTTGCCGTCCGGAGACACGCCCAGGGCGATGACCTTCGCGCCCAGCTCCTCCAGCACCGCGGGCGCCGTCTTGTAGGCCGCGCCGTTGGCGCAATCCACGACGATGGTCATTCCCTCCAGCGTCAGCTCACGGGGGAAGGTGGCCTTCAGGTAGACGATGTAGCGGCCCCGCGCGTCCTCCAGGCGGATGGCGCGGCCAATCTTGGTGGCCGTGGGGCGGATGTTGTCGATCTCCCCGCTGGAGACCAGCTCTTCAATCTTCGCTTCCGTCTCATCCGGCAGCTTGAAGCCGTCGCGCCAGAAGAACTTGATGCCGTTGTCCTGGTAGGGATTGTGCGACGCGGAGATGACGGCGCCCGCGTCCGCGCGCATGGACGTGGTGAGGTTGGAGATGCCGGGCGTGGGCAGCGGGCCCACCTGCTCCACGTCGACGCCCATGGAGATGAGGCCGGCGGACAGGGCCTGCTCCAGCATGTAGCCGGACAGACGCGTGTCCTTGCCCACGATGACGCGGTGCCGGTGCGGACCGCTGCGGATGAGGTACGCCAGCGCGCGACCGAGCTTCATCGCGACCTCGGCCGTCATCGGATAGACGTTGGCCACGCCGCGCACGCCGTCGGTGCCGAACAGCCGCTCCGTCTTCTGCGCTTCCTTGGGGGGCATGTTCATCCTGTACGCCATGTGTCCCGCTCCACCTTTCCCACGCCGGAGATGTCCTCCGGCCACGCTCACGTCCCGGGGCTTATACCCCTTCCGACACGCGGGCTCGAACGTAGGGACGGGATGACCACCAGGCAAGCACCCAGGCACGCCCGCCTGGCCTCTTTATGACAACCAGGCTTGCGTGCGTCAGGCGCCGTACAGGTCGCCGCCGCCCCGGGCATGGCGAATGGCATCCGCCACCGCCAGCGCGTCGCGCGCCTCCGTCACGTCGTGCACCCGCACCACGTCCGCGCCGCCCATCACCGCCATCGCCGCCACCGAGCCCAGCGTGGCCGCCAGCCGCTCGGTGGGGCCCCTGCCTCCCGTGAGCTTTCCAAGGAAGGACTTGCGGCTGGTGCCCACGAGCAGCGGCTGACCCAACCCCCGCAGTTCCTCCAGCCGGCGCAGCAGGAAGAGGTTGTGCTCCAGCGTCTTGCCGAACCCGATGCCGGGGTCCAACAGGATGCGCTCGCGAGGGATGCCCGCCAGCAGCGCCTGGAGCACGCCCTGCTCCAGGTAGTCCATCACCTCGCCCATCACGTCCTCGTAGAAGGGCGCCTGCTGCATCGTCCGGGGCATCCCCTGGGTGTGCATCAGACAACACGCCGCGCCCGCGGCGGCCACCACGCCGGGCAGGGTCGGGTCGAAGTGGAAGCCGGTGACGTCGTTGATGAGGTGCGCTCCGGCCTTGAGCACCTCCGCCGCCACCGACGCCTTCATGGTGTCCACGGAGATGGGCACCGACGTGCGCGCCCGCAGGCCCTCCACCACCTGGAGCACGCGCGCCAGCTCCTCCTCCGCGGGCACCGGAAGCGAGCCCGGCCGCGTGGATTCGCCTCCGACGTCGAGGATGTCCGCGCCGGCCTCCGCCAGGGCGACCCCGTGCTCCACCGCGCTGGCCGCGTCCGGGAACCGGCCGCCGTCGGAGAAGCTGTCCGGCGTCACGTTCACCACGCCCATGACGTACGTGCGCGTGCCCCACTCGAACCGGCGTCCGCCCAGCTCCAGCACGGGCGGCGTCTGGAGTTCGAGCACGGCCTCCAGCGCGCGCGCCAGCGCGTCCGTGCGGGGCGACTTGCGCGCCAGCGTGATGAGCCGCTCGAACTGCTTGCGGCTGCCGGACAGGAGCGCATCCCCGGCCCGGTCGCTGGCCTTGCCCGACACCCACGTCGGGAACTGCTCGCGCTCCCGGGTGCCGTATTCGGGAAGCAGCTCCTCCTCGTACGAGGGCCGTCCTCCCGTGACGAGCACCTGCGCGTGGCCCAGCTCGCGCGTCAGCTGCTGGCAGGAGCGCACGGACAGGTTCAGCCGGCGCAGCGCCAGCATCAGGTCGTCGGGACGATCGCGGGAGATGAGACGGGCACGCATCACGGTCGGGGCACCTCGGCGGCAACGGGCTCAGGCGAAGGCCCAGTGTCGCCGCTTCCTTCCGCCCACGGAAGGCCAGACCCAAGCGAAGGCCCTCCCCGACAGTCGCGGGAAGGGCCTTCGTCACTGCGTCAGGTGCCGCGAGAGGCGACTACGCCTTCTTCGGCTCCATGTTGGGCAGGCCCTCGAGCGCGTCGAGGATCTTCCGCTTGTCCTTCTTCTCCGTCGGCTTCGGGGAGGAGCTGACGCGCGGGGGCGGACGCTCACGGGTGAGCTGGCCGCCCTGCAGGATGATGTTCACGTCCTCGGCGTCGAGCGTCTCGTACTCCACCAGGGCGTCGGACACGCGCTGCAGCACGTCCATCTTGTCGGTGAGCAACTGCTTGCCGTGGGTGTAGCAGCCCACGACGATGCTGCGCACTTCCGCGTCGATCTGCCGGGCGGTGTCCTCGGAGTAGTCCTTGGACGAGTTGAAGTCGCGGCCCAGGAACACCTCACCGTCGCTCTTGCCGAACGCCAGCGGGCCCATCTTCTCGCTCATGCCCCAGCGGCACACCATGGCGCGCGCCGTCTCCGTCGCCCGCTCGATGTCGTTCGCCGCGCCGCTGCTCATCTCGTTGAACATGATCTCCTCGGCGATGCGGCCACCCATCGCCATGGTGATCTGATCCAGGATCTGCTTGCGGTAGCCGTTCACCTTGTCCTCGGTGGGCAGGCTCCAGGTGACGCCGAGGGCCTGACCGCGCGGGATGATGGTGACCTTGTGCAGCGGGTCGCAGCCCGGCAGCAGCTTGGCGAGCAGCGCGTGGCCGGCCTCGTGGACGGCCGTGTTCCGCTTCTCCTTGTCGGTCATGATCATGGACCGGCGCTCCGGGCCCATGAAGACCTTGTCCTTGGCCTGCTCGAAGTCCGTCAGGTCCACGCGCTCCTTGTTCTGGCGCGCGGCCATCAGGGCCGACTCGTTGACCAGGTTCTCCAGGTCCGCGCCCGTCATGCCGGGAGTACCGCGGGCGATGACCTCCAGCTCCACTTCCGGCGCCAGCGGCACGCGGCGGGTGTGCACCTTCAGCACGCCCAGGCGGCCCTTGAGGTCGGGACGGGGAACGATGATGCGGCGGTCGAAGCGGCCCGGGCGCTGGAGCGCCGGATCCAACACGTCCGGACGGTTCGTGGCGGCGATCAGGATGACGCCGTCGTTGGACTCGAAGCCGTCCATCTCCACCAGCAGCTGGTTGAGCGTCTGCTCGCGCTCGTCGTGACCGCCGCCCAGGCCCGCGCCACGGTGGCGGCCCACGGCGTCGATTTCGTCGATGAAGATGATGCAGGGGGCGTTCTTCTTGCCCTGCTCGAACAGGTCGCGCACGCGGCTGGCGCCGACGCCCACGAACATCTCCACGAAGTCCGAGCCGGAGATGGAGAAGAACGGGACGCCTGCTTCACCGGCCACCGCGCGGGCGAGCAGCGTCTTGCCCGTGCCCGGAGGCCCCATCATCAGGACGCCCTTGGGGATGCGGCCGCCCAGCTTGGTGAACTTCTTGGGGTCCTTGAGGAAGGCGACGATCTCCTCCAGCTCCTCCTTGCACTCGTCCACGCCAGCCACGTCCGCGAACGTGACCTTGTTGTGGCTTTCGCTCAGGAGCTTCGCCTTGGACTTCCCGAACGTCATCGCCTTGCCGCTGCCGCCCTGGAGCTGGCGCATGAAGAAGATGAAGAACAGGAACAGGAAGACGACGGGCATCCACTGCCCGAGGATGGTGAGCCAGAGGCTGTTCTGCTCCTCGCGCTCGTACTTCACATCCACGCCGGCGGCACGGAGCTGGTTGAGCACGGCCACGTCCGGCGGCGGTCCCGTGGTCCGGAACTTGTCGTTCGAATCATTGAACGTGCCGGAGTAGGTGTTGCCCTTGACGGAGACGGCCCGGACCTTCTTCTCCTCCACCTTGGTCAGAAGCTGGGTGAAGGTCGGTTCCTGCACCTGCTCGTTGCCTTGCGAGAAGAAATTGTAGAAGGCGACGAAGAGGACGATCAGGATGACCCAGAGCCCGATGGTCTTGTAGGTCGAACGCACGTTTCAGCTGCCCTTTCGGTACTCGGCGGGATGAGGGCCGTGCCAGGAAGAACCCCGGCGATGTTCGTCATTTGCCCGGCGCCCGCCTGTGTGCAGGCCAGCGACGGACCGTATCAGCAACAGTAAAAAGCCCTCAACTATTTAGGGGTCCGCGACCATCCCCCCGTTTCGAGGCATCGACTCTATAACGGAGGCCCCTTGCGTTCGCTTGTGGCCGGAGATGACGCCCACAGCGAGTGTCGGGAAGCCACCTCGGTGCTTGGCGCTCCCCGGTCCGCGACGGAGACCCCGACCCCGGGGAGCCACAACAGCCCCCCGTCCGCGTCCACCACCACCGGTTGCGCGTCGCGCGCCTCCGCCGGAACGCGGGCATCCACCAGCACGTCCTGCACCTTGCGGTGCCCCGACCGCGTGCGGACGCGGTCCCCCGGCCTCCGGGAGCGCACTGTCAGTGGCCACGCCGTCTCCTTCCCCAGCGCGAACTCCAACACGCCCGGGGGCGCGGATCCTTCCGCCACCTGGAAACGCCACGCGCCAAATCCACCCTCCGCGCCCGCTCCGGCGAGCACCAGCACCCCGGGAGCCCCCTGCGGACGCGGCCCCACGCAGCGCACGCGCCCGCCCGTGGCCGTGAGCGAAGCGCCGCCACTGAGGGGCGTCGTGCCGCCTCGGCGCACCGCGTCCATCACCCGCTCCAGCGTCCCCTGGTCCACCCGCGCGCCCGCCGCGTCCAGCAGTCGGGCGAGCACCCGGCGCCGGAGCGGAGCCTCCAGCGC
>NZ_RAWD01000762.1:0-251 GCF_003612065.1 Corallococcus sp. CA047B | reverse complement strand
CACGACCGGCGCCTCGCCTGGCCTCAACGCCATCGCCACCGCGGACATGGACGCGGATGGGTACGCCGACCTCATCCTGACCAACAGGGGCTCCGGCACCGTGACCGTGGTCCCCAACGGACTCTAACAGCACCTAACGAAAGTCAGGGCTGGGCTGGCCGTTGGCAAGGGGCATCCTCAGCTTGAGGGACATGGTCCGTGAACTCGTCCCCGACGCCTTCTGGCAGCGCGTGGCGCCCCTGCTGCCTCCG
>NZ_RAWD01000761.1:0-254 GCF_003612065.1 Corallococcus sp. CA047B | reverse complement strand
GCTTCTCCTCCGCCGAGTACCGGCGACGACGCCTGCTCTCCTCGGCTCCCTCTTGGATTTTCTTCTCCATCGTCAGACTCGCTTTCTAGCTGAACGAGCCTGTCCGACTCTTCAGGGGGCTACACCACAGAACGCTGAAGCCGACGCGCAATCGCACGAACTCCGAGGCGCTGAGCGTGGAGAATCGCGACTTCTTCTCGTTCGGCGAACGAGAGGTACCGCCTCGACAACTGGGCCAGCTTGATTGAGGGCAT
>NZ_RAWD01000760.1:0-254 GCF_003612065.1 Corallococcus sp. CA047B | reverse complement strand
CTGCCCGCCTGGTTCGACGACTACAACCGCTGCCACCCGCATCGGGGCCTCAAGATGAAGTCACCCCACGAGTTCCGTACTGCTAACTCTCAACCTTGAGCTGTCCGATTTGACGGGGGCAACTCCATTCTGCCTCGACCATCTCGCGGGAGTTGCGCCGCAATGCCGCGACCCGTGGCGGTGGCTTGGAGTATCGAGCAACAACGGCCCAGTGGCATGCGGACCGACGCGCGAGGCGCCCGAAGGTCGCGAAG
>NZ_RAWD01000759.1:0-302 GCF_003612065.1 Corallococcus sp. CA047B | reverse complement strand
ACGGCTGGGACGCTACCGCTGGGTGGTGGAGCGCACACTGGCCTGGAAGAACCAGCTGCGCCGCCTTCGCGTCCGCGATGAGCGCAGGGACGATGTCCACTTCGGCTTCCTCGTCCTCGGCTGCTGCGTCATGCTCCTACGACGCCTCTACCCTGGCATTTGTTAGAGGCTGTAATCCTACAGCTGCAGTTCGGAAGAGACCGCAGTCGCCCTCCTGTTGAAGGAACAGGAGGGGGAGGAGCGAGACTTCCCATGCAGCAGCCATCCGCCACTGAAGCGCAGGCGCCGGAAGTCCGGCTGGT
>NZ_RAWD01000758.1:0-302 GCF_003612065.1 Corallococcus sp. CA047B | reverse complement strand
TGCGTCGGACCGTGGCTCCACTCGCGCACGTCTTGGCCTGGAGTCGCTGGCGACGCCACCACCAAGCCGTCGCCATGCAGTGCCACTACCGGGCACGCCGAGCGCGGTTCAAACTGCAGCTGTAGGATTACAGCCTCTAACAAATGTCAGGGTAGAGGCGTCGTAGGAGCATGACGCAGCAGCCGAGGACGAGGAAGCCGAAGTGGACATCGTCCCTGCGCTCATCGCGGACGCGAAGGCGGCGCAGCTGGTTCTTCCAGGCCAGTGTGCGCTCCACCACCCAGCGGTAGCGTCCCAGCCGT
>NZ_RAWD01000075.1:0-31293 GCF_003612065.1 Corallococcus sp. CA047B | reverse complement strand
CCCTGACCCTGCTGTCCCTGGCCCTGGCCCTGGCCCTGCTGTCCCTTTTGTCCCTGCCCTTGTCCCTGTCCGGACTGCTGCCGCCGGGTGGGACGCCTCGCCTGGGCCGAGCGGTTCCCCGCCGCGTTGTTTTCCTCGCCGAAGCGCTGGGCCAGCGCCTGCTGCCGGCGCTCCAACGTGCGCCGAAGGTCAGCGACCTGATCCGGAGAACCGGAGGCCTGCGCGCGAGCGGAAGCGCGGGCCTGGGCCTCGCGGGCTGCATCACCCGAGGCCTGCTGAGCGCCCTGTTTGTCTCCGCCCTGCTTGTCTCCGTCCTCGTCTCCAGCACCCTGTCCCTGTGTGCCCTGTTGGGACGACGCCTGCGCTTCACCGTCCTCGGAGGGTCCGTCCTGTTCCTGCCCTCCGTTGGAGCGCGCATCGAGCGCCATGAGGGCCTGCTCCAGGGACTCGCGCTCGCGGGTCGCGGACTCGGCACCGCCGGCAGCGGCGAGGGCGTCCTCGAGTTCCGCGGCGGCCTCGGACGCGCGGTTCAGTTCCGCGGCGGCCTCGGAGGCGCGCTCGGCGAGCCGCTGCTCCAGGGCATCGGAGGCCTCCCAGTCAGCGGAGTCGAAGCGGCCCTGGGCAACCTCTTCGGACAGCCGGCGCAGCTCCTCTTCGACGTCCTGGCCCAGGGGCTCCTCACGGGCCAGGGCCTCCGCCTGGGCCTGCACGGCGGCGACCTGGGTCGCGGCGGCGGCATTGATGTTCGACGTGCGAAGCGCGGGCAGCGGAACGAGCAACCCCACCGCGAGGAACAGGAGCGCGCCCAGCAGCGCACCCAGGGGCCGACGCCAGGGAACCTCTGGAAGCTTCACCTGCTGGGCGAACTGGTTGAGGGAGAGCTCCCACTCACCGACGGGGCGCTCCAGGCGCGTGAGCAGCAGGCCCCCGGCCCCGGCCGAGCGGTCCGCGAGCACCGCCGCGTACTCCAGCGACACGCCCCGCGAACGGGCGCGCACGAACCACCCCGCAAGGCCCGCGACAACAAGCGGAGGCACGGCCCAGACAGCAGCGCCCCGCAGCAACATGCGACAGAGCACGCACGCGGTGGCGGTGGCCCAGACGGGGACGAGCCCCGCGCCCAGCCACGCCACGGCGTTGAGACGCCGCTGCACGCGCCGGACGGGCGCGAGCACGAGGGACTGGAAGCGGCGTTCTTCGCTGGCGGCCATGGGTGGAGGGCAGTGTCGGACACCCGCCCCTCCGTTCACAAGCGACGCCCGGGAACGGTCGAATCCCGGCGCGAGGGGTCGTCCGCCTGACTCCAACCGTCGAGAAGATGCGAATCCGTACGAACCCCGAAACGCGGCGGTTAGTCTGCCGCGCATGAACTTCCGGTTCCTCGGTCGCAGCGGTTTGAAGGTCAGCGAGATTTCTTTTGGCAACTGGCTCACGCACGGCTCCCAGGTGGAGGAGGACGCCGCGCTCGCCTGCGTGAAGGCGGCGCTCGACACGGGCATCACCACCTTCGACACCGCCGACGTGTACGCCGGCACCAAGGCCGAAGCCGTGCTCGGCCGCGCCCTCAAGGGCCAGCGCCGTGAAGGCTACGAGCTCTTCACCAAGGTCTACTGGCCCACCGGCCCCGGCCAGAACGACCGCGGCCTGTCGCGCAAGCACATCATCGAGTCCATCCACGGCTCGCTGCGCCGCCTCCAGACGGACTACGTGGACCTCTACCAGGCCCACCGCTTCGACGCGGAGACACCCCTGGAGGAGACGATGCTCGCCTTCGCGGACATCGTGCGCCAGGGCAAGGCCCTCTACATCGGAGTCTCCGAATGGACCGCCGAGCAGATCACCGCCGGCGCGAAGCTCGCCCGCGAGCTGCACGTGCCCTTCGTCTCCAACCAGCCCCAGTACTCCATGCTCTGGCGGGTCATCGAATCCAAGGTCATCCCCGCCTCCGACGCGGAGGGCATGGGACAGGTGGTCTGGTCCCCGCTCGCCAAGGGCGTGCTCACCGGCAAGTACCTCCCCGGCCAGCCCCCGCCGGCCGACACCCGCGCCTCCACCAAGCAGGGCGCCATGTTCATGACCAGCTTCATGACCGACGACGTGCTCACCCGCGTCCAGCAGCTCAAGCCGCTGGCGAAGGAAGCCGGCCTGTCGCTCGCGCAGCTCTCCGTCGCGTGGGTGCTCCAGAACAAGAGCGTCTCCACCGCCATCATCGGCGCCACCCGGCCGGAGCAGGTGCTCGACAACGTGAAGGCCACCGGCGTGAAGCTCGACGCCGACCTCCTGCGCCGCATCGACGCCATCCTCGGGCCTGTCGTGGAGCGCGACCCCGCGCAGACCGCCAGCCCCGACCGCCGGCCCTGAAGCCGGAAACGCCCAAGGCCCCCCAAGCGTACGGATGCCGGGGGCCTGTACCGGCAGGCGCCCCGACGGCCGCCCTCTCACATGACAGGGCATCCGACATCCACGCCCTCTACCCACCATTCCCGGTCGAATGGATTGTCACGGTCCCATGGCCTCCCTGCCGATCCATTTGACTTTTGAGTCGAGGGGAACAAGACACTGCCCCGCGCGTTGGCAGTCCTCACACTTCAACCCCCAGGCTTGTCTCCCATGACGTCCTTCCTCCTCCTGGCCCAGACGGCCCAACCCGAACTCGGCTGGTTGAGCGGCAAGCTGCTCGGGGTGACGCTGGGCAGCGCCGAGTGGGTGCTCTGGCTGCTGGTCATCCTCTCCGTGCTCTCCATCGCCGTGATGCTGGAGCGCGCCGTCTACTTCTCGCGCCACCGGCTGCCCAACTCGGAGGCGCTGGCCGTGCGGCTGGCGCGCGGTGAGTTCGACGCCGTCAGCGCCGAGGTGAAGAACCACAAGGGCATGGAGGCCGCCGTCATCCGCGAGGCCCTGGCCTCCGCGTCCCAGGGCCCCGACACCGTGGAGCAGGTCATCGCGTCCACCGTCGCCCGCGAGCGTCCCCAGTACGAGCGCTTCCTGTCGCTGTTGGGCACGCTGGGCAACAACGCCCCGTTCATCGGCCTGTTCGGCACGGTGCTCGGCATCATCAAGGCCTTCAACGACCTGGGCGCCATGAACGCCAAGGGCGGCGCCATGCAGCAGACGGTGATGGCCGGCATCTCCGAGGCGCTCGTCGCCACCGCCGTGGGCCTCGCGGTCGCCATCCCCGCCGTCGTCGCCTTCAACATCTTCAGCCGTCAGCTGAAGACGCTCACCAGCCGCACCACCTCCCTGGGCCACGCGCTCGTGGGCGCCATGAAGGCCAAGAAGCCGGGCGTCGCGGGGGGGAACTAGGTCATGGCCGGCAGCGCGGGCGACAACGACGAGGAAATCACCGGCATCAACGTCACGCCGCTGGTGGACGTGGTGCTGGTGCTGCTCATCATCTTCATGGTCACCGCGAACTTCATCGTCCGCGAGACGGTGGAGGTGGACCTGCCCCGCGCCGCCAATGGCGGTGAGACGGTGCAGGGCCTGGTGAACGTCGTCCTCGACAAGGAGGGCAAGCTCTACTTCGACGGCGCCGAAGTCACGGAAGCCGACCTGTCCCGCCGCGTGGTGGAGGCCGTCACCAAGGACAAGGACACGCGCGCCATCATCAGCGCGGACCAGACCATCGCCTACGGCCGCGTGATGCGCCTCATCGACGTGGTGAAGGGCCAGGGCATCGCCAAGTTCGCCCTCAACATCGAGAAGGACGTGAGCCCCGCGGCCACGCCCGCCGCTCCCTGACCCGAAGGCACGCGAAGCCACCATGAGCCAGGCGGTCCTCGACCCTTCCCTCCAGCCCCAGCGCGACCGCTCCACGCGGTTCGTGTTCGGCTTCTTCCTCGTGTCGCTCGCGCTGCACGCGGGCGGCTTCTGGTTCATCTCCACCCTGGAGGGCCGCAAGCAGATGGCCTCCCAGCGTCCGGTGGAGCTGGTGATGGTGGAGGTGACGAAGCCGCCGCCCCCGCCCCCGCCGGAGGAGAAGAAGGAGGAGCCTCCGCCGCCGCCCAAGGTAAAGCCGGTGAAGCCGCCGCCCATCAAGGTCGCGCAAGCGCCCAAGCCTCCGCCCCCGACCGAAGCACCGCCGCCGCCCAACGACACGCCGCCGCCGGAGCCGCAGGCCAAGCCGCCGCCGCTCGTGGTGGGCATGACCATGTCGTCCACCACCAGCGCGGGCTCCTTCGCCGCGCCCGTGGGCAACACGGCCTACGGCAAGGCCAACGGCACCGCGAAGGACCCCAAGGAAGTGAAGGGCTACTCCGCGCCCAGATACGTGCCCGTGTACCAGGTGGACTCCGAGCCCACCGTCGCGTCCGAGGTGAAGATTCCCTACCCGGACGAGGCGCGCCGCGCCGGCATCGAGGGCACTGTGACGCTGTCCATCACCATCGACGCGGAGGGCAAGGTGGGCACCGTGAAGGTCATCTCCGGTCCCGGCTACGGCCTCAACGAAGCCGCGCGCGATGCCATCCGGCGCTTCCGCTTCAAGCCCGCCATCAAGGGCGGCGAAGCGGTGGCCACGGAGATGAAGTACTCGTACACGTTCCTGCTGGACTGAGCGGGGGCACCGGGCCTGGGGGCCTGGGAAGGCCCCGCCTACTGCGGCTTGAGCGCGCGGCGCATGATGTCGCCCAGCGCCAGCAGGTCCTCTTCCGGCATCGAGGCGATGAAGGGCGGAGGCAGCGCCATCCGCGCCATCAGCCGACCGCGCAGCTCCGCGCCAGCCTCCGTCAGCACCAGCATCTTCACGCGCCGGTCCTGCTCGCTGCTGCGCCGCTCCACCAGCTTGCGCGCCTCCAGCCGGTCCACCAGCCCCGTCACGTTGGACGCGTCGCACGACAGGTAGGTGGCGAGCGTGCTCATCGCGAGCGCGCCTTCGCCCAACTGCCGCAGGACGTGCGCCTGCACCGGGGACAAATCAAACTCCGCCGCCAGCGCGGGGAAGTTGCGCATGTGCGTGTGCAGCAGCTCGAACAGGAGCGTCCACGCCTGCTGCGCGAGCCCCACTTCCGCTTCTTCCGCACCTTGAGCACGGGCCTCCGGCGGACGCCCTGCCTGCTCGCTGTGACTTTCGCCAAGTCCGTTCATGGTCCCTTCACACTAATTCACACGAGTCGCATAAACAATTGACACCCTCAACCTTTGACGGGTACTACATTCCGGATATTCCATCATCCGACAGTGCGGAGTACTTTCACGGGGCTCCAGGGTCGGATAGATGACGCAACGCAGTCGTCCATTGGACGGATCCGCCTCGCGCTCCCGCGGGTCGGTGAGGAGGTCAAGGCGGTATGAGTACCCTTCTGGCGCTTTCCCTGTCGGCCGCCCTGGCCGCAGCGCCTGTACTGTCGCTGGACGAGGCGCTGGAGTCGGCCCGTCAGCAGAACCTCGATTTGAAGATTGCCCAGGAGCGCTTCGAGCAGGCGTCCCTCGCGACCCGCAAGGCCTGGGCTGGCTACCTGCCGACCATCAGCGTGGGTGCGTCCATCACACGCAACAACGTGGCGGCCATCATCCCCGCGGGCACCATCGCGCCGGTGGACATCACCATCCAGCCGCTCATCCAGCAGGGTGCGCAGGCGGAGATTCGTCAGGCCATCATCGCGCCGCAGCTGTGGGCGGGCATCGCGGCCTCGTACAAGTCGGTGAAGCTGGCGGAGCTCAACACGCAGACGGCGCGCCGGCAGGTGCTCTTCGGCGTGGCGCAGGCCTACTACGGCGCGGCGGCGCAGCAGGAAGCGCTGCGCGCCCAGGAGCGCCTGTTGGAGCTGACCCGGGCGCGGGAGAAGGACACCCAGGCCCGGTTCGACGCGGGCACGGTGACGCGCGTGGCGCTCCTGCGCGCGCAGCTGGATCGCTCGCGCGCGGAGCAGGACCTGGTGCGCGCGAAGAACGCGCTGGCGGGCCTGAAGCTGGCGCTGGGCACGCTCATCCAGAAGGAGCCGGACTTCGACCTGGCCCCGCCGCCGGAGCCGCAGGTGCCCGCGCAGGCGTCGCCGGACGACCTGGTGAACCAGGCGATCCAGGAGCGCTCGGACGTGCAGGCCGCCGAAGTGGGCCTGAAGCTGACGCGCATCAACAAGACGGGCGTCATCCTGAGCTACCTGCCCACGCTGGGTGTCACGGGCGCGTACCGCATCGCGAACGCGGCGGGCTTCACGGGCCAGAACGAGACGTGGGCCATCACCTTCGGCGCCAGCTGGACGCTGTTCGACGGCGGCCTGCGCGAGGCGAACCTCTCCGAGGCGTCGTCGCGCGTGCGTGAGGCCACCGTGAGCCAGCAGCTGGCCCAGGCCCGCGTGAAGGAGGAGGTGCGCCGCTCCAAGCTGGACCTGGAGAACGCGCTCGCCAACCGCTCCAAGGCCGAGGAGGCCCTGGGTCTGGCGCGCGAGTCCAACCGCCTCACCGACGTGAGCTTCCAGGCGGGCGTCGCCACGTACCTGGAGGTCGCGGACGCCAACACCTCGCTCACCAACGCCGAGGTCGGCTTCGTGTCCGAGCGGCTCCAGGCGTCCCTGGCCGCGCTGCGGCTGCTCAACGCGCTGGGCTCGTTCGAGTCCGGTTCGGTGCGCAAGGAAGCGGCGGCCCTGGGCGCCAAGCCCGGCGCCGGCGTGTCGGCGCAGCCCCAGCAGCAGCCCGCTCAGCAGCAGCCCGCTCCCGAGCAGCAGCCGGCGCAGCAGCCCGCGCCCCAGCAGTAGGTAGCAAGGTGTGAGGGGAAATTCCCGGCGCCCATCCTGGGGCGCCGGGTCCCCTGCCCTCCCGGGCGAGAAGCAGGTCCCGCGTTGTGGTGGCCCGGCGTCAGCCCCACCCTCCAGACAGGACCCGCTTCCACGAGGAGGGAATCATGGCGGATGCATCCTGGGGCAACTGCAAGAGCTGTCGCTTCTTCGCCGGCAACAGCGACGAGCCGAGCGATGGAGAGGTCCAGAGCTGCAACCAGTCCGAGCTGAAGCAGTTCGCGCTCCTGGTGTCGGGCGACAGCGGCTGCAACGCATACGAGGCGTACGTCGGCGAAAGCGTCCCCATCGGCGAGGAGCCCGCGCCGTCCATGCACTGACGCCGCGTGTCCTTCCACCCCCTCGCGACGCCGCGTCGCGAAGGGGGCTCAGGTGCCCGTGGCTTCGTGGATGACCCGGGGCACGGCTTCCGGCTCGTGCGCGTAGTAGATGCGCTCCATGAGCTTGCGCTGGTGCACCAGGGGCTTGTCGTACTTGTCCAGCCGCATGCCCTTGTGGCTGTAGGGCGTGTCCGCGACGGTGGGGATGAAGCGCGCGTCATCGCGCACCTCCCACCAGGTGAGGCCCAGCGCGGCCTTCGCGGCCACCGGCAGCAGCGGCTTCAAGAGCGGTGTTGACGTGCGCAGGAAGGAGAAGACGTGCAGGCGCGTGGTGCGCGCCGTCTCCGGCACGAAGAAGATGTGCGCCTGCGTGATGAAGGGGCGGGGCATCCCTTCCGCGGACTTCCAGTGGATGGTGTAGATGCTGCGCACGGGGTCGAACCGCGTCACCCAGTCGTTGTGGAAGTAGTCGCCGTCGCGCACCAGCAGCAGCTTCATGATGGGCGCGGGCCGCTGCGGGGCCCGGTAGTGCACCTCCGTGTGGTCCGCGTGGTTGTGCGCCTCGAACTCCACCGCCCCCGTCTGGGCGCCGCTCCACCCCAGCCGCGTGTGGACATAGGGCGTGTGTTCGTCCTCGCTGAAGTTGTCGAGCGCCACGTGCAGCGGCGCCTGGAACAGCGTGGAGAAGGTCCCGCCGAAGAAGTAGTCCTCCCCTGACAGCTCCGGCATCGCGGACACGGGCGTGTTCGCGTGCGCGAGCCACAGGTAGCCATGGCGCTCCACCACCTGGAAGCTGCGCGCCTCGCAGTGGCGCAGCTCCGGCTGGCTGGGGTTGGTGCCGTGGCCGCGCGAGTCGAAGCGCCAGCCATGGTACGGGCACTGGAGCTGGCCCTCCTTCGTCACCGTCCCCTTCGACAGCGGCGCGAAGCGGTGGGGACACGCATCGGACAGGGCCGCGGCACGGCCGGTGGCATCCCGGAAGAGCGCGTAGGCGTGCCCGGCCAGCTCCACGCGAACAGGGCGCTGGCGGAGCTGACGGGCGGGGAGCACCGGATGGAAATGCCGGACGACGTCGGGGGTAGGCTCCATGGAAACGGCAGTATAGCGGCCTGTCGGCGCTGACCCCGGGTGGGTCCCCTGGAGGCCGGCCGATGTCCGCAAGGCGTTGGGAGGTGACCCCGGAGGGTGGCATAGACTGCCGCTCCGTGAGCGCTCCCCTCCCCTCCCGCCACCGTGCGCGCTGGTTCGCGGCGGCCGTCCTGGCCGTGCTGGCGGTGCTCGTCGTGGGAGCGGTGTTGTATGTGCGAGGCGCACTTCCTGCGTCCGTGCCCGTCGCGGCCGGGCCCTTCTCCTCCACCGACTACGCGCGCGCCCTGGACCATGTGCGCCCCAGCGGGGACCTGGACTTCGTGGGGCTGGGGCGGGACCGCGCGGCGCTGGAGCGGTTCGTCGCGTCGCTGGCGTCGGTGTCACCGCGCCTGCGGCCGGAGCTGTTCCCCACGCCCGAGGACAGCCTGGCGTACTGGATCAACGCCTACAACGCGCTGGTGCTCCTGCAACTCGTGGAGCGCCATCCGGAGGGCGTTTCGTCCGCGTGGTTCGGCCGCTTCTACTGGGGCCACGCGTGGCCGGTGGGCGGCGAGCGGCTGACGCTGTGGGCGCTGGAGCAGCGCATCCTGGGAGAGTACGGCGACCCGCGCGTGCACTTCGCCCTCTTCCGGGGGACGCGGGGCGGGCCCTCGCTGGACGGCGCGCCCTACCAGCCGGAGTTCCTGGACGCGCAGCTCAACGACGCCAGCCGCCGCTTCATGGCCAGCCCCCGCCACGTGCGGCTGGAGGGCGACACGGTGCACCTGGCGCGCCTGTTCCAGACGCGCAAGCAGGACTTCCTCGCCGCGCTGCCGGAGGGCCGGGGCGGCAACGTGCTCCAGTTCGTCTGGGCCTTCCTGCCGGACACCTGCGAGGAGCGCCCGGGCTGTGACACGCGCGGCGACCTGGACCGCGCCTGCGGGCCCAAGCTGGACACGTGCCGCGTCACCTTCATGCCCGAGGACCTGTCGCTGCCCGACGTCGCGGACGCGGCCTCCCGGCGCTGAGCCGCCCTGCTAGCGTCCCCACGCGAGCACGGACGAGGAGGCACGGGGACATGACGACGGGAGCGGTGTGGCTGGCGACGTGGCTGGTCATCGGAGCAGGGGCGGGAGCGGGGCCGGGGAACGTGGACGTGAAGTGGGAGCCGCAGGTGAGCGGGACGACGGTGCGCCTGCGCGGGGTCAGCGCGGTGGACGCACGCGTGGCCTGGGCCAGCGGGGACAAGGGCACCTTCGTGCGCACCACGGACGGAGGGAAGACGTGGAAGGCGTCCACCGTGCCGGGCGCGGAGGGCCTGGACTTCCGCGACGTGGATGCCTTCAGCGAGCGCACCGCGTACCTCCTGTCCATTGGCACGGGCGACAAGTCGCGCATCTACAAGACGACGGACGGGGGCGCGACGTGGAAGCTCCAGTTCACCAACGCCGTGCCGGGCGCGTTCTTCGACGGCATGGCCTTCTGGGATGAGCAGCACGGCATCGCGTTCAGTGACCCGGTGGACGGGCGCTTCATCGTCATCACCACCGAGGATGGCGGCGCGACGTGGAAGCCCGTGATGAAGGAAGCGCTGCCGCCCGCGCTCCCGGGTGAAGCGGGCTTCGCCGCCAGCGGCACGAGCATCGCGGTGCAGGGCACGTCCCACGTCTGGTTCGGACTGGGGGGCTCGGCGGCGCGGGTGCTGTACTCGGCGGACCGGGGCCAGAACTGGAACATCGCGACGACGCCGCTGGCCACGGGCGAAGGCGCGGGCGTCTTCTCGCTCCTCTTCTGGAGCGACAAGGCGGGCATCGCGGTGGGTGGCAACTACAAGAAGCCGGAGGAGACCGCTGGCACCGCGGCCGTCACGCTCAACGGGGGGAAGACCTGGAGCGTGCCTTCGGGAACCTCGCTGGGGGGCTATCGCTCCTGCGTGGCGTCGCTCCTACACGCCCGGCGGCCGATGTTCGTGGCCGTGGGCCCCACGGGTTCGGACGTTTCGGTGAATGGCGGCAGGACGTGGGAGCCGCTGGACGCCACCGGCTTCCATGCCGTGTCCTCACCGCGGCGCAAGCAGGACACGGCCTATGCCGTGGGTGAGGAGGGCCGCATCGCCCGGCTGGTGCCTGCGTCCCCGGCGGAGCCGAAGCCGGCACCGAAGAAGCCGTAGCGCACGCTGGAGCCTCACCGGCGCGGGGGAAACGCCCCCCGCCCGGAAGACTTCACGCGACCAGCAGCGCCGCGCCGATGATGCCGCTGTCGTCGCCCAGCTCCGCGTCGGCGACGAGCAGGCCCTCGCGCGACGTCTGCGACGCCCACATCTGCACGCCGTCCAGCACGCGCTGCCGGATGCCCGGGCAGTGCGTCAGCACGCCGCCGCCCAGCACCAGCCGCGCCGGATTCAGCACCGTCACCTGGTTGGCCACCGCGATCGCCAGGAAGCGGGAGGCGCGCTCGTAGATCTCCTTCGCCTCCGCGTCGCCCATGTCCGCCGCCTTCTCCAGCATCACCGGCGTGATGCTGTCCGGGTCGCTGTCCGCGATGAGCGACTCCAGGATGCGCGAGTGCCCCGATGCCAGCAGCTCCTTCGTCTGGGCGATGAGGTTGTGGCCGCCCACGTACGCCTCCAGGCAGCCGTGCTCGCCGCAGCCGCACAGCCGGCCGCTGGGCACCACCTTGATGTGGCCCAGCTCGCCGGCCACGCCGCCGCCGCCCTGCATCAGCCGCCCGTCCGCGATGATGGCGCTGCCCACGCCGGAGCCCACGAACACCACCAGCATGTCCTGCGCCCCGCGACCCGCGCCCGCGTGCAGCTCACCCCACGCCGCGGCGGACAGGTCGTTCACCACCTTCACGGCGTAGCCCAGCCGCTTCTGGAGCAGGTCGGCCAGGGGCACGTTGCGCCAGCCCAGGTTGGGCGCCACGGAGATGACGCCGGAGTCCTTGTGGATCTGCCCGGCCGCGCCCACGCCGCAGCCGTCCACCTTCACGCCGGAGCGCTTCAGCGCTTCGTCCGCCGCCTGGGCGATGATCTCCACCACGCCCTGTGGCTTGCGGTCCGTCACCGCCACCTTGGCGCTCGAAAGCAGCTTGCCCTTCGCGTCCACCACCGCGGCCCGGACGGACGTCCCGCCCAGGTCGATTCCCAGCGTCGGCATGGCCAACTCCCTCCCTACGGTTGCGTGTGCGGTGCTTCGCGTGGAACGCCGCGCCTCAGGCGCCGACTTCCTTCTGCGCCTGGGCGACCGTGCTGTCGATGAGCGCCTGGATCTCCTTCAGGCGCGCCTCGGTGTTCGCCTCGAAGCGCAGCACCAGGATGGGCTGCGTGTTCGACGCGCGGATGAGGCCCCAGCCGTCCGGGAACGTCACGCGCACACCGTCCACGTCGATGATCTCGTGGCCCGCGTCGCGGAGGATCTCCGTGGCGCGCTTCACCATCGCGAACTTCTTCTCCTCCTTCGTGTCGAAGCGCAGCTCGGGGCTGGCGTAGGTCTTCGGCACGTCGGAGAGCAGCTGCGACAGCGTCTTCTTCTCGTGGGTCAGGATCTCCAGCAGGCGCGCGGACGCGTACACCGCGTCGTCGAAGCCGTAGTAGCGGTGCTTGAAGAAGATGTGGCCGCTCATCTCGCCGGCCAGCTCCGCGTGCTCTTCCTTCATCTTCGCCTTGATGAGGGAGTGCCCCGCCTTCCACATCACCGGCTTGCCGCCGTGCTTCGCGATGTCGTCGTACATCGTGTAGCTGCACTTCACCTCGCCGACGATGGCCGCGCCCGGGGCCTCCTTCAGCACGTAGCGGCTGAAGAGCACCATGATCTGATCACCCCAGAGCACGTTGCCCTGGTCGTCGATGACGCCGATGCGGTCGCTGTCGCCGTCATAGGCGATGCCCACTTCCGCCTTCTCCGACTTCACCGCCTTGATGAGGTCCTGGAGGTTCTCCACCACCGTGGGGTCCGGGTGGTGGTTGGGGAAGTTCGCGTCCATCTCGCAGAACAGGGGCACCACGTCGAAGCCCATGCTGCGGAACAGCGGGACGGCCACCTCGCCGCCCGTGCCGTTGCCCGCGTCGATGACGATCTTCATCCCCTGGCGGCCCACCTTCACCGTCTGGCGGATGAAGTGGTTGTAGGGCGTGACGATGTCGTAGGGCGTGACCTTGCCGGGCTTGGAAGCGGTGGCGAAGTCCTTCGCCTCGATGATGCGGCGCAGCTCCTGGATTTCGTGGCCGTGGAAGGTCGTCTTGCCCGCGCCAATCTTGAAGCCGTTGTACTCGGGCGGGTTGTGGCTGCCGGTGATCATCGCCAGGCCATCCACGGGCAGCGTGTTCGCCGCGAAGTACGTCAGCGGCGTCGGCACCACGCCCACGTCGTAGACGTCCAGGCCGGTGGCGGTGAGACCCTTGGCGAGCGCGTCGCGGAAGCGCGTGGAGGATTCGCGGCAGTCGCGGCCCACCGCGATGGAGGTCCCGGCCTTGCGGCGGATCATGGTGCCCAGACCCAGGCCCAGCAGCTCCACCACTTCGATGGTGAGGTCCTTGTCCACCAGACCCCGGATGTCGTACTCGCGAAAGATGTGCGCGTTCATGGCAGTGTCCCCACCCCTGTCCCGGCCGTGAGGGCTCGGCGGAGGGCGGCGAACACTACACGAGCGGCCCCGGGGGCTGCACACGCCCGAGCACCCCGCTCCCACTCTTGAACGCCCGGCTGCTCCTGGGGTGGGCGGCACCTCCCCCCGTCCTACCCCTATTGACGGGTAATGGACCCCATCAGGCCATGGCCCCGGCCCCCGCCGGGAGCTGCTCCCGCAGGGACTGGTAGTGCCGCAGCCACGACGTGTTCAGCGGATCCAGCTTCAGGGCCTCCGCGTAGCACTCCAGCGCGGCCGGCACGGACCGTTGGACCTCCAAGGCGTGTCCCCGGGTGAACAGGGCGCGGGCCTGCGTCTCCACCTCCGGGCGGGCGGCGAGGAAGGCGCTGCGCAGGGCCTCCATGGTCGGCTCGGGGACACCGGCGGCGACGCACCGGGCGAGGCCCGCCACGTTGCCCCGGGTGGCGTCGTAGCCCACGCGGGACTGGGGTTCGCCGAGCATCCGCTGCGCGGCCAGCACCCGGATGCGCAGGGACTCCAGCGCCTGACGCTGGGAAGCGGGCAGCGCGCGGCCCTGGAAGACGTCCAGGCGGCGCAGGGCGGCCTGGGCGCGGCGGCGCACGTCGCCGAAGTCCGCGTCGGGCTTCGCGCCCAGCAGGGTGTAGGGGTCCCGGGCGACGGCCTCCGCGCGGGACAGCATGCGGGCCAGCTCCGCGTCGGGCGCGGGCTCCAGGTCCTCGGTGAGGGCGCGGAGGAGGATCCGGCTCAGGGCCGGGTACTCGTCGGAGAAGTGGACGAAGACGCCGGCGGGCACGTTCCAGGTGCGCGCCTCGTCGAAGGTCACGTGGCGGACGACGTCGCACGCGCCCACGGCCGTCTCACCGCGGAAGGAGACCTCCACGGGCAGGCGCGCGGCGAGCGGCGGCAGGGAGCCCCGGCATTCGGCGAAGAGGCCCTCGGGGGCGACGTCGCTCACGGACACGGGCTGGAGCACCTCGCCCGGCGTGAGGCCCAGGCGCACGCGCAGGTCCGACGGCGCGTCGGTGCGAGGCGCGGTGGCCTCCAGCGGTGCCACCGCGTTCTCCAGCGGCAAGGGCACGGAGGCGCCGTCCGACACGCGGTCCACGAGCGCGATGGGCACAGCGGGCGGCTGTGAGGAAGCCGGATGGATCAACGGAATCGGGGCGGCCTCCACGGAGGGCGCCAGGTGCATGAACGGAATGGCCGCGGACCCCAGCGTGGACGTCGCGTGCGCCGCGGAAGCCGGGGTGACGTCCAGCGGCGACGTCGGATCCACCAGCAGGAGGGGCGCCCCCGCCTGCGAGGAAGACGCCGGGTTCAGCAGCAGGGTGGGCGCGGGGACCTCCGCCGAGGACATGGGGTTCTTCAGCGAGAGGAGCGCCGAGGCTTCCTCCGGGGACACCGTGGCCATCAGCAGGGTGTGCGCGGGCGCCCACGAGGAGTTCGCGTCACCAGACGACACCGGGCCCACGTCGAGGGGTGCACCGGTGGCCCGGGCGGACACCGACGGCGCGTCACCGGCAGCGCCAGTGCCCGAGGAATCGGCCCGGGACGCGACCGTGTCCTCCCGCTCCGCGGGCCCCAGCATCGCCACGGCCGAGGCCCAGAACGCGGCCACCTCCGCGCGCATGGCCACCTCGCCCGCGCGGGCTTCGGAAGGCATGCCGTCCGCCGCGCGCAGCGCCGCATCCTCCATGGATGAAGCCGAGTCCCCCCACGCGGGCACGTCCTCCACGATGTCGATGTCGTCCAGCGCGTCGCGCTCCGTCACGACCTCCGACGAAACGTCCTCGCGCGCATCCGCCGAGGCATCCCGCACACCCGGCTCCAGGCCCAGCGCCTCCGCGAGCGCGACGCGGAAGGCCCGCGCGCTGTCGAAGCGGTCCTCGGGTCGCGCGGCCAGCGCCCGCAGCAGCACGGTGGACAGCGCGGGAGGCACGCTCGCGTTGAGCGCATGCGGCGGGAACAGCGCCACGTCCGCGGACCGGCCCAGCCCGAACGGCAGCCGCCCGGTGACGAGCAGATACCCGGCCACGCCCAACGAATGCACATCCGCGCGAGGCCCTCCGGAAACGCCGGCGGACTGCTCGGGCGCCATGAACGTGGGCGAGCCCACCGTCACGCCCCGCGCCCGCTCCTCCCGCGACAGCGCCGCGTCCCGCACCATGCCCGCGCCGAAGTCGCGCACCATCACCCGCCGCGCGCCCTTCGCATCCCGCGTGACGACCAGCGAGTCCAGCGTGAGGTCCCCGTGCACGAGCCCGCGCGCATGCGCCGCCTCCAGCCCCGCGAGCGCCTGCGCCAACACCTCGCCCGCCTCCACCGGAGACAGCGGCAGCGGCATCGCGCTCAGCGACTCCCCTTCCGGCGCCTCCATCAACACGCAGGGCAGGCCCTGGGGACCGGGGCGCACGTCCAGCACGCGCGCCACGTGACGGTGCACGACGTTGCGCTGCGCGAGCGCCTCCGCGATGAACCGCGCGCGCACCGCTGGCCGGGCCGCCAGGTGCGCATGCAGCACCTTCACCGCGAAGCGGTGCCCCGTGGGCACGTACTCCGCCAGGTACACCGACGCCACCGCGCCAATCTCCAGCCGGCGCTTCAGCAGCAGCGGCCCGTGCCGCTGGCCCTCCAGCGAGTCCCCGGACACCGACGACGGCGATTCGACGGGGCAGGCCTCCCCGTTCTGGTGTTCCTCCACGCAGCGCTTGCAGCCCATCGCCATCCCCGCCTGACGCCCCCTGAATGGGGCGGACCCGGGGTGGACTTGCAACCTCCGCGCCTCATGCCCGGGGGCGCCCTCCGTCCGGCACCGGACACTCCAACCGCCCGAAGGTGCCGGCAATCGCCCGAAACGGCTCGGGGCCCCCTGTAGAAATGACAGGGAGCCCCGGGAAGAAATGTGTGAGGGGAAACAGGAGGCGGGGTGAGCCCGGGGCCTACAAGGCCCCTACAGCAGCTTCAGGCGCTTCTTGGCCTTGAGCGCCTCGACGACCTTGCGGACGTCCTGGCTCCTGTCCTTGGGGACGACGAGGACGGCGTCGCCGGAGTCCACCACCACCACGTCATGCATGCCGACGACGGAGAGGGTCCGCTTGTCCCCGAGCACCACGCAGTTCGTGCAGTCCACGAGCACCGCGTCGCCGGAGACGACGTTGCCCTGGGCGTCCGCGGGGCGCACTTCGGGGATGGCGGCGAATGAGCCGACGTCGGACCAGCCGAAGTCGCCATCCAGCACCGCGATGTTCTCCGCCTTCTCCATCACGCCGTAGTCGATGGAGATGGAGGGCAGCTTGGGGAACACGCGCTTGAGCACGGCGGGGAAGGTGCGCTTGCCCGCGGCCTTCTGGAGCGCGTCCAGGCCCTTCTGCATCTCCGGCATGTGCTTCTGGAAGGCCTCCAGCATCACGTCCGCGCGGAAGACGAAGATGCCGCCGTTCCACAGGTAGTCGCCGCCGGCCAGGTACTCCTGCGCCGTCTTGAGGTCGGGCTTCTCCTTGAACGCCTTCACGCTGCGGCCGCCGCCCTCCAGCGCGTCACCGACCTGGATGTAGCCGTAGCCCGTCTCCGGGCGCGCGGGCTTGATGCCCAGCGTGACGATGTGACCGCCCTCCGCGATGCGCGCGGCCTCCGCGAGCGTGCGCTGGAAGCCCTTCACGTCCGCGACGTGGTGATCCGACGGCAGCACCGCGAGGATGCCCCGCGGGTCGCGCGCGGCCACCTGGAGGGCGGCGAGCGCGATGGCGGGCGCGGTGTTGCGCGCCACGGGCTCCACCAGGAGGTTGCCCTTGGGCAGGCCCTTCACCAGCTTCAGGGCCGTCTTCGCGTGCACGGGGCCGCAGACGATGAAGGTGTTCTTCACCGGCGCCAGGCCCTTCAGGCGCAGGGCGGTGTCGGTGAGCAGCGGGTGCTTGGAGGCGAGCGGGAGGAACTGCTTCGGACGGGCCTGGCGGGACAGCGGCCAGAAGCGGGTGCCGGAGCCACCGGCCATGATGACGGGATAGAGGGCCATACGCGGGGTCTGAGCTCCTGGAGGGCGCCAGGCCACGCCTGACGCTGACGGCGGCGCACCATAGCGCTTCGCGCCGTGGGAGGAAGGGGGCCCGGCTGTCTGCTGCCCGGCCGGTGGGGCGCGCGGATGTGGGCAGAGTTTTGACCCGCCCCCGAAAAGCCAGTCTCATGCCCCACCGTTGAGTCTCAAGCCCACATCCACCGGGTGGACGCTGGCCTTCACCGTGCTGCTGACGGTGGGGTTGTCCCTGGCGCCACTGCCGGAGAAGTTCCGCCCCCTCCCCAGCCTTCGTCAGGAAGGTTCGCTCGGGCCCAAGCTGGTGGCGCTCGCGCTGCCGGCCTCGCTGCGCGGGGTGAAGGCCCCGCGTCCGCCCGCCGACACGATGGCGCCCGACGCCCCGCCCTCCGCGCTCGCGGAAGCGGACACCGCCGCCACCGACACGGATCCGAAGGCCGGCCCCCAGGTGGGCGAGGCCCCGGCGGTGCCCGGCATCGGCCTGGAGGAGCTGAGCGCCCCCACGCTGGCGACCGCGCTGGAGCTGGAGGCCCTGCGCGAGCGCATGGGCGCGAAGCACGTGGACATCGAGCTCAACTGCCGCAAGTCGCGCGCGGACGGGACGTGTGAAGAGGACGGGCTCGCGCCGCTGATGCGAGCGCTGGGCGACCTGCGCTCGGACGCGCGGCGCACGCCGGTGCGGGTGGTGCACCTGGGCGATTCGTTGATCGCCTCCGACTACATCACCGACGTGGTGCGCGACCGGCTCCAGGAGCGCTTCGGTTCGGGCGGCCCGGGCTTCCTCTACATCCACCGGCTGGCGAGCGCCGGCCGCGCCACGCGCGCGGGCACCGCGAGCACGGACGGCTGGAAGATGGAGCGGCTGGTGGACACGCACTGGCCGAAGGACCGCGTGGGCTGGACGGGCGTGGCCTTCTCCACCAACGGTCCGGCGCAGAGCACGCGCTACTCGCTGGAGGGCACGCGCGAGGCGGAGCTGTACTTCCTGGCCCAGGCGGCCAGCGGCTCCGTGCAGGTGTCGGTGGATGGCAAGAACACGCAGCGCATCCAGACGCGCGCGTTCGGCCCCAAGTCGGAAGCCGCGTTCGCGAGGCTGAAGCTCCCCGAGGGCGCGAAGACGCTGACGCTCACCACCAGCGGCAAGACGGAGCTGCACGGCGTCGCGCTGGAGTCGGGCACGCCGGGCGTCGTCTACGACACGGTGGGCCTGCTGGGCGGCATGGCGGAGGTGTACCTGCGCGCGCAGCCCGCGGCCTTCCGCGCGCAGCTGCGTCACCGCAAGCCGTCGCTGGTGGTGCTGATGGTGGGCGGCAACGAGGCGTTCTTCCTGTCGCGCGAGCGCACCACGGTGGACGAGGTCCGCACGCAGATGAAGGAGCTGGTGTCGCGCGTGCGCACGGCGGTGCCGGACGCGGCGTGCCTCGTGATGTCGCCCATCGACGCGGGCGTGCGCACGATGAGCGGCGAGTTGGTCACGCGCCGGCACTCGGCGGAGGTGACGGAGGTCTTCCGAGAAGAGGCGCGCCGGGGTGGCTGTGCCTTCTACGACACGCTGGCGGCGATGGGCGGCGAGGGCTCCGCGCTCAAGTGGCTGGAGTCGGGCCTGATGCTGGAGGACCTGGTGCACCCGCGCGTGCGCGGCTCCAACCTGCTGGGCCACCTGTTCGACCTGTCGTTGCAGCGGGCCTTCGCGCGCACGCATCCGCCGCGCCTGCCGGGCACGGACACGACGGGCCTGCAGAACGCGGCCCCCGCGCTGAACCGCACGTTCGAGGCCCTGGCCCGCCGCGAGTCCGGCGCGAAGCTGCGCGTGGGCATCGCGCAGGTCGGCGCTTCCCACACGGCGGCGCACTTCTTCTCCGACACCGTGCGAGCCGCGCTGACGAAGCGCTTTGGCGACGCGGGGCGGGGCTTCATCGCGGCGGGCAAGCCGTCATCGCGGCTGGAGGCGGCGCATGTGTCGCGCACGCTGGACGGCCCGTGGACGGTGGAGGACGCGAAGGGCGCCACGCCCGGAGGGCTCTGGGGGCTCACCGGCATCCGCGCGGTGGGAGCGCCCGGCGCGAGCCTGGGCATCTCCTTCTGCGAAGACTGCGAGGGCCGCAAGGACACGCCGGGCCGGCTGGACCTGTACGCGCTGGACGCGCCGGATGCGGCCGCGCCGACAATCCGCGTGGACGGCGAGGAGATTGCTCCGGAAGCCCCGCCGCCGGAGCCGCTGACGAAGCCCACGGTGCGCATCCGCTCCTTCCCGGTGACGGGCGCCGCGCACACGGTGCAGGTGACGGTGCCGGAGGGTGGAGGGTCCGCGACGGTGCTGGGCGCGTCGCTGGAGTACGACACGCCGGGGCTGGTGTACGACGCGCTGGGGTTGCCCGGCGCCACGGCCTTCACCGCGCGGGACATGGACGCGGCGGCGATGGATGAGCAGTTCAAGGCGCGCCGGCCGGACCTGCTGGTGTTCTGGTACGGCACCAACGAGGCGGAGCTGCCGGGCCTGGACGCGGAGGCGCTGCGGCAGGACTACGCGGCGCTGGTGACGCGGCTGCGCAAGGCGACGGGCGCGGAGTGCCTGCTCATCGGGCCCACGGACCGGATGCAGCAGGACGCGGATGGCCGTTGGACGGAGGCGCCCGCGCTGGGCAGGGTGCTCACGACGCTGCCACGCGTGGCGAAGGACGCGGGGTGCGCGTACTGGTCCGCGAGGGCGGCGATGGGCGGCGAGCGTTCGATGCAGCGCTGGCAGCGCCAGCCGGAGCCGCTGGGGCACGCGGACGGGGTGCACCTGACGCAGGCGGGCTACACGGTGCTCGCGAACGCGTTCGTGAAGGACCTGATGGCGGCGTACGAGTCCACGAAGAAGGGCGGCGAGCCGACGGCCTCCGCCGCGGGAGCGCCCTGAGCCGTGCTGTCCCACAGCCTCCACTACGTCATCTTCGTCATCGTGGTGTTCGCGCTCTACTGGGCGGTGCACCGGCACTTCTGGCCCCGGATGTGGGTGCTGCTCGTGGCGAGCCTGGTGCTCTACACCGGGTTCACGCAGCTGCCGCAGCTCATCGCGCAGGGGAACGTGACGGTGGAGGCCCTGCTGCTGGCGGGGATGCCGCTGCTCATCTTCCTGACCGGCGTGACGGTGGACCACCTGCTGGTGAAGGGGCTGGGCCGCGCGCAGAAGCCGGGCGTGCGCAAGCTGCTGGTGGTGCTGTCCATCGTCTCCAACCTGGGGATGCTGGCGGGCTTCAAGTACCTGGAGCTGTTGCGCAGGACGGCGCTGGCGCTGCTGGGACCGTGGGGCGTGGAGGTCCGCCCGGAGCCCTTCCACCTGCTGTTGCCGGTGGGGCTGTCGTTCTTCGTCTTCCAATCCATCAGCTACACGGTGGACGTGTACCGGGGGAAGGCGAGCTCGGGGCACTCGTTCATCGAGCACCTGCTCTACATGCTGTTCTTCCCGCGCGTGGTGAGCGGGCCCATCGTGCGCGAGTCGGAGCTGATGGCGCACTTCCGCCAGGTGCCCACGCTGTCGCCGGATGACGGTGGCAAGGCGATGTTCCGCATCGCGGTGGGGCTGGTGAAGAAGCTGATCATCGCGGACGTGCTGGGCAGCGGCATCGTGGATCCGGTGTTCGGCAGCCCGCACGCGTACTCGTCGGCGGAGTGCGCGGTGGCGGCGGTCGCGTACACGTTGGAGCTGTACTACGACTTCTCGGGGTACTCGGACATCGCGATTGGCGTGGCGGCGTTGTTCGGGTTCCGGTTCCCGGAGAACTTCGCGCGGCCGTACCTGGCGAAGAACCTGTTCGAGTTCTGGAACCGCTGGCACATGAGCCTGTCGTCGTGGCTGCGGGACTACCTGTACATCCCGCTGGGCGGCAACCGGCGCTCGAAGCCGAGGGTGCTCTTCAACCTGATGATGGTGATGGTGCTGGGCGGCCTGTGGCACGGGGCGGACTGGCGCTTCGCCGTCTGGGGCGCGGTGCACGGCGTGGCGTTGTGCGCGGTGCGCTGCTGGTGGTGGTTCCGGGGCAAGCAGCAGGAGCCCGGCCCGGTGCGCGTGGGCCTGGGGATGCTGGCCACGTTCACGCTGGTGGTGTTGACGCGCGTGGTGTTCCGCGCGCCGGACATGACGCACGCGGCGGAGTTCTACCAGCGCATGCTGGCGGGCATCCCGGGCCTGGCGAACGTGGGCCCGCTGGTGTGGACGATGCTGGCGGTGGCCATCATCGCGCACACACTGCCGATGAAGGTCTACGACCTGACGGCGCTCGCGTTCCTCAAGCTGCCAGCACCCGCGCGGGCGGTGGTGCTGGTGCTCATCGGTCTGGGCATCCGGCAGCTGGCCTCGCTGGAAGCGCGGCCGTACGTGTACCTCCAGTTCTGAGTACGCTCGCCGGATGAGGTTCGTTCGGCGACAGCTCTGGTGGGTCGCAGCGTGCACGGGCATCGCATGCGCGAGTGCGGGTGCCCGGCGGTTCTATGTTTCTTCGGAGCTGCCCAGTCAGGACGGCATCAAGAGCCTGACCGTGGCCCCGGGCCCCTGGCCGGAGATCCCCGCGGTCCTCACGCACGCGATGAGCGTTCCCGATGACCTCGTGATTCCAACGCTTCAAGCGTTGTTTGAGCTCCCCGGCGCCATCGACACATGTGACGCGAGCACGGGGCGGCCACGCCCGGAGGCGTCCGAGTACTGCGTCGCCATCTATCGCACGCCTTCGGACTGGCGAGTGTCCTGGCCGGTCCGGAACACGGTGAAGTCAGGCGGCTCGTGCCAACCTCCGTTTGGAGGAGTCGATGATGCGGACTACGGCAAGGACCTGCCCGTCTTTGGCTATGCCCACAACCACCCGTGCGCATCGGACGTGAGCAATCAGGACCTGAGTACCTGGCCGCTGGCCAAATCGGAAGGTGCGTGGGTCGTGGTCGCCTATGGCACGACTCCGGGCGGGCGGCTCGCACGTGATGAGCGTGGGCAGGTGATTCCCGCTTGGGGCTGGCTCGCCACCGGGCATCGAAATGCCCCACGGTTCTACAAGTGGAATCAGGAGGGCGCTGTCTTCCGCTGGGATGGAACAAAGAAGCACTGGAACTTCCAGGCACGCTGCAAGCCAAGTCCCCCCAGCATGCTCAGGCCCGAGGGCGTCCCACCCGACTGCTCCGCGGCCCTTCACCCCTAGTGGCCTACGGCCCCCCCAGGTGCTCTCATGATGAAGACTCCCCAGCTCATGCTGATGGCATCACTGTTGATGGAGCTGGGCCTCCTGGGGATGCCCCTCTGCAATAGGAGACCGGACGCGAGCCCGGTGGAATCCCCCGCACCAGCCGACGCGGGCGTACCCATCTCCGCATCGACACCTGAGTCGCCCATTCCCTGGCCGAAACAGGACCTGACGCCGCTCGCCACCCTGGAAGGCCCCGCCATCCAGGCAGCACATGCAGCACTGGAAGAAGCGCTGAAACGATTCCCCAAGGAGTCCACGGGACAGTGCGCCTTTTCCGCCAGGTCCCTGGAAGCCGTCATTGGGAAAGAAGCAGGCTGGTACTTCGTACGCATCAACCGCCGCGTCGACCGATGCCCAGGCTTTGGACCCGGCGTCACCGGGCTTGAGACCGACTGGTTCGAACTGTTCGCGGTCTCACCAGACGGATCCATCGAGCGGTATCCGTACCATCCATGAGGAGAGCGTCCAGACCGCCGCAGCAAGCGCAAGGAAGCCTCCACCTGAACGAGCGACCTCAAGCCCGCCGGGCCGTCAGCGCCACCAGCGCGATTCGCTCCACGCCCGCGTATGGCGGCTTCTCCAGCTCCTCTCCGAACACGTCCGGATCCAACTCCTCGTAGGACACGTCCGTGAGCGGCGCGCTCCGCCACTGCCGCTCCAGTGCGGTGCGCAGCAGGTCCTCACCTTCCACCACCGGCGCGCCCGTGTAGAGCACCAGCGTCCCACCCTGCGACAGGCGCTCCACGCCTTCGCGCACGATGCGCACCGACAACTCCGTGCCGTGCGTGCCTCCACCGTCCCGGTACGTGCGCCCATCCGCGTCCGCCAGATACGGAGGGTTCGCGACAATCAGGTCGAACGCGCCGGAGACCCCCTGGAGCAGATCCGAATGCGCCACCTGGACCCCCTGCGCGCCGTTCAGCCGCGCATTCACCCGCGAGAACACCAGCGCCTCCGGATTCAGGTCCGCGAGCACCACCTCATCGCTGCGCCTCGCCACCGAGAGGCCCCCCGCGCCCGAACCACACCCCAGGTCCACCACGCGCCGGAACGTGCCCTGCACCCGCTGCAACAACGCGCAGAACCGGTAGGTGTCCGGCCCGAAGAACACCGCGTCCTTCTGCGACGTGGGCCACGCCGAGTGGACGTACAGTCCCGGACCCAGCGTGGAGAACCGCACCCGGCTGCGCAGCGTCCCGTCCCCACAATCCGCCAGCGCGCCTGCCTGCTCCAGCAGCGCCTGCAGCCCAGGCGACAGCACGCCGGGCTTGAAGGGCCGGCTCCACCCGAACACGTCCCGGAGCGAACGGGCCTCACTCGCCCCGGAGCGGGCATTCACCCGCCGGTGCGTCTCTGGCGTCACCGTCGTGAAGGCATAGCCCTCCGCCCGCAGGGCGTCCCCCAACGCGACCAGCGCGGCTTCCCGGGTTTCACCTGCCTCACGCCCACCGTCCACACCACCCCCTCGAAGGATCCCTCCATCCAATGTTGGACGTGCCCTGACGTCCGACAAGGAGCCTTGCCGCACGCACTGTCCCCCGCCCCCCGGATCCAGCGCCTGGCAGGCAAGAGAACACCTGGCGGCGTCCGAGCTCCCGCACATTCACCACGCGTGCACCAGGGCGTGCCGTGGAGGCTCACCCTGCGCTCGCCTCGGACACGGCGTCCGCGCCCTCCGGGTAGAGCACCTGCCGGCCGTGGAGTCTGGCGAAGGCGGTGAGCGGATGCGGCTCCACGCGTGTGGGGCTCGTGATGTGCATCACCTGGACGCCCCTTGCCCAGAGCGCGTCGGCCAGGAGCGAGCGATGACAGCGCCACCGCAGCGCCTCCGCGCACATGACGGCCACGGGCCCACGCAGCGCGATTTCGCGCAGCGCCTCGAGCCCCCGCGCGAAGTCCTCCGTCAACATGTAGTCCGCGTAGCCACGAAAGCTCGCGTTGCGCCACGCCCCGTTGGGCGAGTCCTTGCGCGCATGCCGCAAGCCACCGAGCGCCGCCAGGTGCAGGTACTCCACACCCACTTGCGCGAGCAACGGCCCGAGCACGTCCACGTTGAACTGCGGGTTGTGGCGCGAGCGCGGCACGGTGCGGATGTCCACGAGCGTCCGCACACCGTTCGACCACAGCATCCCCACCAGCTCCTCCACCGTGCGCGTGGAGTGGCCCAGCGCGAAGACCTGGACGCCACTCCACCCAGGTGCCCGCCTCGGCAGCCGCGTGACCATTCCCACGCCTCCTGACGGAAGGCCGGGGCCCGGGCGAGAGCCCTCCGAGCCCGGCGCTCGGCGCCCATGCGGCCTCCCTGGCCCCCTGGAGCCGCCCATCAAGTGTTGGACGTTCCCCCGCGTCCGACAAGCAGCCTCGCGAAACCGGGCTGCTGGCTCGCGGAGATTCGCGCCTCAGCCCCCGGCAGGCAGGCGGGCACCCAGCAGGTCCTGCACGCCCGGCACGTCCGCCACGAGCAACAGGAAGTCGCGCAGGATGCGCGCCGTGGCGCCCCAGATGACGTGCTCGCCGTGCGTGTAGAAGTGCACGTCGTGCTCCACCCCTTCCCACGCGTGGCGCTCCACGCGGAGGATGGCGGGGTCCATCAGCCGCACGAACGGCACCTCCAACACCAGGTCCACCTCCGCCGGGTTCGGCACGTACTTCCCGTCCCCCGGAATCACGCCCACGTAGGGGCGGATCCGATACGAGGACGTCGTCGGCGTCTCATCCAGCAGGCCCAGCACCCGCACGCCGCCGCGCGCGATGCCCAGCTCTTCCTCTGTCTCGCGCAGCGCGGTCTCCAGGGGCGTGACGTCCTGCGCGTCCTGGCCACCGCCCGGGAACGCGTACTGCCCCGCGTGCGTGCGCAGGTGCGCGGGCCTCCGGGTGAAGACCATGAAGGGCACGCCGTCCCGTTCGAACAGCGGCACCAGCACGGCCGCCTCGCGCAAAACCCTGCCCGGCAGGTTGAACGTCCGCGCCGGCCGCGCCTTCAGCCGCGCCTCCAACGCATCGAACAAGGCCTCCACGCGCACGGCTTCCATCCCCATCAGTCCGTGATCTGCTTTTCGACCGGCGGCTTCGTCGGCGCGTCCGGCGTCGACAGGTTCTCCACGCCCGACATCGGCTTGAGCACGTTCGCCTGCAGCAGGCCCAGGAGCAGCACGCCCAGCGCGATGCGGTACACCACGAACACCAGCGTCGTGCGGCGCTTGAGGAAGCTCAGCAGCCACGCGATGGCGCCCATGCCGGACGCGAACGCCACCAGCGTGCCCACCACCAGCGCCACCGTGGAGGGCCGCGTCGGCGCCTCCAGCAGGTGCTTCAATTCGAAGATGCCCGCCAGCGTCGTCGCCGGAATGGACAAGAGAAACGAGTAGCGCGCCGCGTCCTCGCGCTTGAGCCCCAGCGACAGGCCGCCCGTGAGCGTCGTGCCCGACCGCGACGAGCCCGGCACCAGCGCCAGCGCCTGCCACAGGCCGATGAGGATGCCGTCCCGCCACGTCATGTCCGCCACGGTGCGCGTGTGCGACGCGCGCTTCTCCACGATGAACAGCACCAGCGCCAGCACGATGAGGCTGCCCGCGATGACGTAGAGCGACCGGAACTGCGTCTCGATGAGCTTCTTGAACGCCAGCCCGCAGATGCCGATGGGCAGCGTGCCCACCAGCACGAACCACGCGAGCCGCGACTCCAGCGTGCCGAACGGTTCCTTGCGCGCCAGGCCCTTGAAGAACGCGGCCACCAAAGAAACGATGTCCTTGCGGAAGTAGATGAGCACCGCGGCCACCGTGCCCAACTGGATGATGGCCGAGTACGCGGCCCCCGGGTCCGCCCAGCCGAACAGCTCCGGCGCGATGCGCAGGTGCGCGGTGGAGCTGATGGGCAGGAACTCCGTGAGACCCTGGACCAGACCCAGGACGATGGCTTCGAGGAGGCTCATAGGGGGCGGTGCGCCAGGGATATGCCCTGCCCTCCTGGCCCGCAAGCGCGAAGGTTCCCCATCCCTCCGCCCGGTTCGCCACCCGACCGTCCGCCCGCCAAACCCGGGTAGGCTTCAATCCTCCATGCCGCCCGTCCCCTTGTGCCCCTGCTCCTCCGGACAGCGCTACCGCCAGTGCTGCGCCCCCTTCCACCGAGGCGAGGCCGAAGCGCCCGACGCCGAACGCCTCATGCGCAGCCGCTACAGCGCCTTCGCCCAGCGCGACGCCGCCTACCTGTGGAAGACCCTCCACCCGGACCACCCGATGCGCGCCCGTCCAGAGGCGGACGTCCTGCGCGAGCTGCGCGCCTTCGCCCAGGGTCACCAGTACCCGGGGCTCGTGGTGCTGGGCCACCAGCCGCCGGACGCCTCCGGCCTCGCCCGCGTCCTCTTCTTCGCCAAGGTGTTCGAGAAGGGCAAGGACCAGTCCTTCGTGGAGCGCTCCGACTTCCGCCACGACGGCACCGGCTGGCGCTACCTGGACGGCGTCCTCAAGCTGCCGCGCGAACTGTCCGTGCCGCCCGAGTCACTCACGCTGGACACCTTCCCGGCGGGCTGAGGAAAAGGGCACGGAAATCCCCTGTCAGGATTTTCGCGGCCCTTGCGTCAGACACCGTGCTGCCCGGCCGGAGAGGCCCTACACGCACTGGTACGGCCCCCTTCACGGGGGGCTTGCGGTTCGAATCCGCTCTGGCCTGAAACGCCACCCAATCGCGGCTTCTCCACTCGGGCAGCACCCTTTTCCCTCCTCCCTCAGCGCGCGGACTCCGTGTCCAGGTCGCGCGAGGACAGGTCCCGGTCGTCTCCGCTGCCACCGGGCGCTCCGTCCGCGCCCAGGGACACGATGACCGCCTCCTCACCCAGCAGCACGTACCGGTAGTCGTGGCCCCATGGGTCCTGGGGCAGCTTCGCGAGGAGGCCTTGCTCCACCAGCGTGCCCAGCCCCGTGTCCGGGTCCGGCAGCCGACCTGTCTTCTCCACGTGCAGTCGCAGGGCGTTGTCGATCACCTTGAAGTCCTGCGCCACGCGCTGCGGCTTGCCTCGGTAATGGTCCATGAGCCCTCGCACGGCCAGGACCACCCAGGCGGTGAGCAATGACAGGACGCCGAGGATCACCATGAGTTCGATCAGCGTCATACCGCGCCGCCGCGTGTCCCCCTGCGCCCTCTCGCGCGGGAAGCCGTGCGCATCCGAGGAGAAGCGGGCATGGAGCCGTCCCCTCATCGCGCGGACTCCGCGTCCAGGTCGCGCGAGGACAGGTCCCGGTCGTCGCCATCCCCGCCTGGAGCGCCATCCGCGCCCAGTGACACGATGACCGGCGTACTCCGGTCCAGCGTGTACACATAGTCCTGGCCCCACGGGTCCTGGGGGAGCTTCGGGAGGATCTGCTCGTCCACCAACGCGCGCAGTCCCGTGGCCGTGTCCGGCAGCCGGCCCTTCTTCACGACGTACAACTGAAGGCCCTGCCCGAGCGACCCGAAGTCCAATGCCACGCGCTTCTGCTTCGCGGTTCCCAACTGGCCCAGCACCGCCACGCCCACCGCGGCGGCAATCAGTCCCAGGATGGTGATGACCACCATGATTTCAATCAGCGTCATGCCGCGCTGACGCCGCACCTGTCGCCTGCTCTTGTCCATGTCTGTCCTTCCGACACGGCGCCCCACGCGCCGCTTCCAGGCGGAACGGAGCCTCCAACCCGGCACCGCGTCCCACCTGGGACGAGCGTGTTTGCAATCAGCGCGCCTCTCTTCGCGGCCCGCTGCGACATCCGCGTTCCCAGAGGGCCAGAGGCGCAGCCCTCCGTGACTGGAGAACATGTCTGTCTTTCTGGCAGGAGCCTGGCGCGCGGCACCGCCACGGTGTCCCGCGCACCCACGCCACGAACGGAAGGCCTGATCCCTCCCGAAGGCCATGCCAGCCCCCCGCCACTTGCGCGCACGCCGTCCTCCGCGATACACGCCCCGCACCGAATCGAATTTGCGAATCAATCTCAAAATAAGCCGGTCGAAGCGGAAAACCGTGAACGGCCAGCGAGGCGGGTCCATGCGGGGACACAAGGCGATGTGGGGGGCGGGGCTGTTGGCGGCGGTGATGCTGCTCGGGGCATGCGGTGACGACCCGGTGCCCCTGCCGCCGGACAACACGGATGCGGGCGTGACGCTCGATGCGGGCACGGACGCGGGCACGCAGGTGGCGGCGCCCACGGTGAGCTTCACCTCCCCCACGGAGGGCGCCCAGGTGGAGCAGGCCCAGGTGCAGGTGGAGGCGGTGGTCCGCGCGGAAGGTGGAATCGCGCTGCTGACGGTGAAGCACAACAGCGGACCGGTCACCGACCGCACCCCTCCTAACGGCCCGAAGGAGCAGGTGCTGACGGTCCCCGTGGAGGCGGTGGTGGGCGAGAACACCGTCACCCTCCACGTGGAAGACGAAGCCGGCCAGTCCAACGACGCGACCCTGCACTTCACCTACGGCGACGTCCGGGCGCCCACGGTGGCGCTCACGAGCCCCACCGAGGGCCAGGACCTCACCGTGTACCAGGTGCGAGTGACGGGCCGGGCCACGGACAACTTCGGCGTGACGGGCTTCACCGCCCAGCTCAACGGCGGCACGGAGCAGCCCGAGTCCGTGTCCACTGACGGCGCCTTCACCTTCGTGCTCACGCCCGCGCGCGGCGACAACACGCTCGTGCTCCGGGCGCGCGACGCGTCTGGCAACGCCACCGAGAAGCAGGTCCACTTCCGCTTCGGCCGTTGGGTCACTGGAGGCGGTTCGCACTCGGCGCTCCTGCGCGACGGCAAGGTGTACGTCTGGGGAAACAACAACCTGGGACAGCTGGGCCTGGGCCAGCCCGGGCCCTCGGCGGGCAGCACCCCGTCGCCGCTGCTGCTGGCGGAGCTGCCCCCGGTGGGCGCGGTGGCGTTCGGTCAGAACAGCTCGCTCGCGGTCGGGTTGGATGGAACGGTGTGGACGTGGGGTGACAACAAGAACGCGCAGCTGGGCCTGGGCGTCCCCGGCGCCGGCGCGCTGGACGTGACGACGCGCTGGGCTCCGGCGCGCGTGCCCTCGCTGACGGACGCGGTGACGGCGGTCCGGGGCTACACGCACGCGCTGGTGCTCGCCAACGACAACACGGTGTGGGCCTTCGGAAGCAATGGCGCGGGCCAGCTGGGTGATGACACGACGAAGACCGCCTCCGACGTGCCGGTGAAGGTGGTGGACCTCACCGACGTCATCCAGGTGGCCGCCGGCTCCGAGCACTCCGTGGCGCTGCGCGCGGATGGCACCGTGTGGACGTGGGGGCGCAACAGCTCCGGCAACCTGGGCCTGGGCACCACGGACAGTGGACCGCACGCGCGGCCCGCGCAGGTGCCGGGGCTCACGGACGTGGTGGAGATATCGGCGGGCAAGGACCACACGCTCGCGCTGCGCGCCAACGGCGCCGTCGTCTCCTGGGGGCTGGGCGTGAGTGGACAACTGGGCCAGGGCCAGAGCGGCGATGACGGCAACAGCGCCGTGCCGGTGGCGGTGCTGGACCTCACGAACGCCACCTCGGTGGCCGCCAACGGCAACGTCAGCTTCGCCCTCCGCGCGGATGGCACCGTCGTCGGCTGGGGTCAGAACGCCAACGGGACGCTGGGCACCGGAGACAAGGTGACGCGCACGTCGCCCTCGACGGCCGTGGTGGGACTCACGGACGTGACGACCCTGGGCGTGGGCGCGCTGCACGCCATCTCCGTGCGGCGCGATGGGTCCATCTTCGGCTGGGGTTGGAACGTCAAGGGCTGCCTGGGAGGCGGCCCCGCCGCCAAGGATCCCTGGGCGTACTCGGAGCCCCTCCAGGTGACCCTGCCGTGAGACGGGCCGGCCTGTTCCTGATGCTGGCGCTGTGCTCCTGCGGCGAGACGCCTCGACCGTGGGAGGACCCCGTCATCCCGTCACAACCTCCGCCGCCCGACACGGAGGCCCCGGTGGTGCGCATCGACACGCCCGCGCCGGGCCAGTGGTTGAACGTGCCCCGCCTCCGCCTGAGCGGCGACGTGGGAGACGCCACCCGCGTCGAGGTGTGGGTCGATGACGGAATCTCCCGGACGCTGTCCGTCGCGGGCTCCACGCTGTCCATGGAGCTGACGGTGCCGCCCGGCTCGCACGTGCTCCACGTGTCGGCCACGGATGCAGCGGGCAACACGGCGACGCAGGACGTGCCGTATCACGGAGGTCCAGGGCTTGGCGGTGGACTCAGCCACACGGGCGTGGTGCGCCAGGGACGCCTCGTCACGTGGGGCGGCAATGGACAGGGGCAGCTCTGTGAGACGACGCCCGAAGAGCGGCTGAGCCCCGCGTTCGCGCTCGAAGGGCAGCGGCCCATCGCGATGGTGTCGGCCATGGACACCACCGCCTGGATCTCCGCCAACGGAAGCGCGTGGCTGTGCGGCGCGCTGGCCTCCCTGCTGGACGCGGGTGGCACCGTGGTGGGCAGTGCCCATCGCGTCGAAGGCGTGAAGGACGTGGTCGGCGTCGCCCTGGGCAGTGGCCACGCGTTGCTGCTGGATGCGAGCGGACAGGTCTGGGCGTTCGGGGCCAACGCGCGCGGACAACTGGGCCTGGGCGAGGAAGGCGAAGCAGTGCCGCAGCCCACGGCCGTGCCGGACCTCACCGATGTGGTGCAGGTGGTCGCGGGCAGCGAACACTCCGCGGCGCTGCACCGCGACGGCACCGTGTCAGTCTGGGGCTACAACCGCGATGGCGTGCTGGGCACGGGCGAAACGGAGGCGCGCGTGCAGGCGTCCCCCGCGCGTGTGCCCCGCCTGGAGCAGGTCGAACACCTGGCCTCCGGGCGCAGCCACCTGCTGGCGCTGCTCGCGGATGGGACGGTGCGCGCGTGGGGCACGGGGACGTCGGGACAGCTCGGCCACGGGGATGCGGGCTTCGGCGGGGGCCGTGCGCAGCCCACGCCGGTGCTGGTGCTCACGGGCATCACGGCGGTGACGGCCGCGAACAACTCCAGTTGGGCCTTGGGAAGTGACGGCACGGGCTGGGCGTGGGGACTCAACAGCACCGGACAGCTTGGCGTCGGGGACACCAACCAGCGCGTCGTGCCCACGCGATTGGCCACGCCCCTGCCGCTCGTGGAGCTCGCGGCGGGGGCCCAGCATGGGCTCGCGCGCACGCGGGATGACGCGGTGATCATCTGGGGCGGCAATCTCAGCGGCCAACTGGGAGAGGGCGATGGTGCGCCCAAGAGCGCGTCCACGCCGCAATCCGTGAACCTGCCGTGACCTTCCGCCCCTCCCCCATGGCCCTCTTGATGAACTCCACGCGGTGCCTGGTCCTGACCCTGTCTCTTATACAC
>NZ_RAWD01000757.1:0-345 GCF_003612065.1 Corallococcus sp. CA047B | reverse complement strand
CGCCACCACCACCGCCTCGCGCACGCCTTCGCATGCGCCCAGCCCCGCCTCCACCTCGCCCAGCTCCACCCGGTAGCCGCGCACCTTCAACTGGAAGTCCACGCGCCCCAGGAACTCCAGCTTCCCGTCCTCCCGCTGCCTTACCTTGTCCCCCGTCCGGTACAGCCGCGCGCCCGCCTCCTCGCTGTACGCGTCCGGCACGTACCGCTCCGCCGTCAGCTCCGGACGGCCCACGTAACCGCGCGTCACCACCGCCCCGCCCACGTACAACTCTCCCGCCACCCCTCGCGGCACCGGACGCCCGCTCGCGTCCAGCACGTACATCCGCGCGTTCCCAATCGGACG
>NZ_RAWD01000756.1:0-381 GCF_003612065.1 Corallococcus sp. CA047B | reverse complement strand
ATTAGTGACAATGTACGCTTTAACATTTGCGATATGTGGACCTATTCTGGTTAAATTAACGAACCGTTTTTCATCAAGGCCTGTATTATTATGGACATTACTTATATTTATCATTGGTAATGGCATTATTGCTGTAGCGCCAAATTTTTCAATATTAGTAGTTGGTAGAATTATCTCATCTGCAGCAGCAGCACTAATTATCGTAAAAGTATTAGCTATTACAGCGATGTTATCAGCACCTAAAAATCGTGGCAAAATGATTGGACTTGTCTATACAGGGTTTAGTGGGGCCAATGTTTTTGGTGTACCAATTGGAACGGTTATCGGCGATTTAGTAGGTTGGCGCTATACATTTCTATTCTTAATTATTGTGAGTATTAT
>NZ_RAWD01000755.1:0-382 GCF_003612065.1 Corallococcus sp. CA047B | reverse complement strand
ATTCAAGGTATTAATCGTTCGAAATATTTACTAATTGAATTTCCAACGGGCGAAGTACCACATTATACAAAACAATTGTTTTTTGAAATACAATCGAGAGGCTACATACCAATCATTGCACATCCAGAAAGAAATAGAAGTATCGCAAAAAATCCAGAAATATTATATGAACTTGTTGCAAATGGGGCATTGAGTCAATTAACATCGAGTTCTTTAGTTGGTGGATTTGGTAAAAACATTCAAAAGTTATCATTACAATTTATAGAATGTAATTTGGCTCATTTTGTAGCTTCAGATGCACATTCATGTGACCAAAGACCATTTTTGATGCAAGAATTATTTCACAATCATAAATTGAAGAAATATTCGAATGATATTGAAG
>NZ_RAWD01000754.1:0-384 GCF_003612065.1 Corallococcus sp. CA047B | reverse complement strand
GCGCTGTCCCGCGCCGCGCGCGAGCCTCCGCCAGAGCGCCTGGGCCTCCGCCTCGGAGAACCCCAGCCCCGACAGCGGCGGACCCGACACATCCGTGCCCGTCGCGGCGCGGGACAGCGCGACGAACACCGTGCGCACCAGACCCAGCGCGCCCGCGGACCGGGGGTCTCCGCCCCAGGCATGCACCACCCGCAGCGGCGTGGCGCCCGCGGTCATCTCCGCCACTGCTTCCAGGAAGCGACTGCGTCCCACGCCCGTGGGCCCCACGAAGAGCCGCGCGCCGCCCTCGCCCTTGCGCGCGGAGTCCACCACCGCCCGCGCCTCGGCCAGCGCCTCGTCGCGCCCCACCAGGAACTCCGCGCGGACCACCGGAGGCCCCACCTC
>NZ_RAWD01000753.1:0-386 GCF_003612065.1 Corallococcus sp. CA047B | reverse complement strand
GCGCTAGCAGGGTTGTACCGTAGATGATCACGTCTTTGTCTCCTGAAGGAACGGCGATGGGTCGCCTGTTGTGGTGTTTGGGTGATCGAGGGTTGAAGACTGGTCGTTTTTGCGTTGATTGCGTTGGTGGTGTATCCCTTGTTTCATCCCCTGCCGGGGCTGACTCACTTTCTTTGTCTTGCCAAAGAAAGTCAGCTCAGAGCTCCAACCGTCGGGTAAAAAGCTCGGGACGGCGAGCTTAGAGCTCCGACCGTCGAGATCGGAGCTAGAAATCTTCGAGCAAAAAGCGCCGAGTGCCGAGCTTGAACCCTCACCCGTGGAGCAGGAAACCCCGGGCGCCGGCCTCCAAGCCCCGATGACTGGGCAAAAAGCGTCATGGTGTTGCC
>NZ_RAWD01000752.1:0-387 GCF_003612065.1 Corallococcus sp. CA047B | reverse complement strand
TCGTTGAATTGTTATAGCAGAAAATAATTGTAAAACAAGTTACTTCATTATTTAGAATGATGGGTGTAGAATAAGTACAATTGTTGCATTTTATGAAGTAAAGTAATTTTTTAAATATAGAGTAATAGAGGAGATTGAAATAATGACACACGATTATATTGTTAAAGCATTAGCATTTGATGGAGAGATTAGGGCTTATGCTGCTTTGACAACTGAAACTGTTCAAGAAGCACAAACGAGACATTATACATGGCCGACAGCATCTGCTGCAATGGGAAGAACAATGACAGCAACAGCTATGATGGGCGCAATGTTGAAAGGTGATCAAAAATTAACTGTCACTGTAGATGGCCAAGGAGCTATTGGACGAATTATTGCCGATGCAAA
>NZ_RAWD01000751.1:0-389 GCF_003612065.1 Corallococcus sp. CA047B | reverse complement strand
AGGCGATGCCCTACGTCATGGGAACCCTGCGGGCGAATGGCAGACTCTGGGAGGTGGACCTGATGCGGGGCGGGTTCGGCATCACCGTGAAGACGGAGCAAGTCCCAGAGCTCGGCCTCATGTGGACACGCTAGGAGACGTCATGCCGACGGCACGCGAGCAGCTCAGGCGAATGGTGGCGGAGCGGGAGCCGCCCTCGCGGAGCATTGCCTGGGACGCGCTGATGGAGGCGCTCGGGCAGCTCGAGGAGGAGGCGCGACGTGGCCGGGGCGGAGTGCTGGAGGAGGAGGACGTCGGAGTCCTCGCGGCGCTGGTGGCGCGCAGGGGGCAGGTGCCCGTGCGGGACAGCGCTCCCGTGCCGCACTGCATGCCGCCCGAGGAGCTGGTCC
>NZ_RAWD01000750.1:0-390 GCF_003612065.1 Corallococcus sp. CA047B | reverse complement strand
TGACCAGGTTGTTCTTGATGAAGCGATTAAAAACCGCTCCGGGATGCCGGTTCGTCTGAATTAATCTTCAAAACTTAAAGCAAAAGGCGGACTCATAATCCGCCTTTTTTATTTGCCAGACCCTAGTTGGCCGGGAGTATAACTAACAAAACATATCCCACCAACGCCGCCCACAACAGCATCGGTATTGAATAGAGATGGAAACGCCACCAGATGCGGCGATCGTTCGCCATACGTAGCGCAATCAAATTTGCCAGCGATCCGGGTAATAACCCAAAGCCACCTACGTTTACCGCCCATACCAGTAATAAAGACGGCGGCACATAGTTCAGCAACAATATGGTACTCGGCACGTTACTGATCACCTGCGATAAACCGATTGCCGTTAAC
>NZ_RAWD01000749.1:0-391 GCF_003612065.1 Corallococcus sp. CA047B | reverse complement strand
GGGCTGTACCGGCAGGGCCGCTCGTGGCTGTACGTGAACCGAGGCGCCGGCACCACCGGACCGCCGGTGCGCCTGGGCGCCCCTCCGGAGCTGGCCGTCATCACGCTGCGGCGGGCCTGAGCCCACCCCCAGTCCGGGAATTCGCGTCCCGCAAGCGCAACCGAAGAACGCTTGCGACATGATTTCCATCATTTCGTTCCCCCGGGGAGGGCCGAGCGCCTGCCTCACGTCGGGCAATTCCGCTCCTGCATCGCAGGCAGGGGCTCGTACCCGTCTGCCCTCACGACGGAGACACCATGCAACTCCTCTCACCCGTGCTGCGCATCGCGGCCTTGACGTTCGGGGTGGCGCTCGCCGCCATCCCCGACACCGCGTTCGCGCAGTCCTGTAT
>NZ_RAWD01000074.1:0-31422 GCF_003612065.1 Corallococcus sp. CA047B | reverse complement strand
CCCCGGAGGCCCCCCGCCCGGCCGAGACCACGCCGGAGGAGCCCGCGCTTCCCGCGAACGTGCTGCCGACCACGGAGGCCCAGCAGCAACTGTGGATCCTCTCGCAGATGAACGCGGGCGGCTCCAGCGCCTACAACCTTTCGCTCAGCCTGCGCCTGTCGGGCGTCCTCCAGGTGGAGCTGCTCCAGCGCTCACTCCAGTACGTCGTGGATCGCCACGAGGCGCTGCGCATCCAGTTGGAGGAGACCGGAGAGCAGCAGCGCATCCTCCCGCAGCTCACCGTGGGCCTGCCACTGCACGACCTGTCCGCGCTGTCTCCGGACGAGCAGTCCGCCCAGCTCGCGGCCTGGTACGAAACGGAAGCCCAGTCCCCGTTCGACCTGCACCGGGGGCCGCTGGTCCGCGCGCACCTGCTCAAGCTGAGCCCGCATGATCACCTGTTCGTCCTGACGGCCCACCACGTGGTGGTGGATGGCTGGTCCCTGGGCATCCTCGTGCAGGAGATCGCCCAGCACTATTCAGCGATCCACGAGGGCCGCAGCGCCATCCGTCCCCGGCCTCTCCAGTTCAGCGACCATGTCCGCTGGATGCGGCGGCAGGCCCAGACGCCGGAGATGGCCGCGCACGAGCGTTACTGGCTGGAGCAGCGCGTGGACGCGGTGCCCACCCTGGAGCTGCCCACCGACCACGGCCGTCCGGCCCTGCGCAGCTACCGGGGCGCGCGCGAAACGGTGCGACTGTCGTCGTCCCTCACCCGCTCCGTGCGGGAGCTGGCGCAGCAGCAGCAATCCACCCTCTTCATCCTGCTGCTCTCCGCGTACACCACCTTCCTGCACCGGCTGACGGGCCAGGACGAGCTGCTGGTGGGCATCCCCACCGGCGGTCGGGAGCTGGAGGACAGCGAGCATCTGGTCGCCTACTGCGCGCACCTGCTGCCCATCGTCAGCCACGCGCGGGGGGAGCAGTCCTTCCCGAAGTACCTCCAGGGTCTCAAGCAGACGCTGTGGAGCGCCTATGAGCACCAGTCGTATCCCTTCGCCCGGTTGCTCCACCGGCTGAACCTGCCGCGCAGCACCAGCCACAACCCGCTGGTCAACGTGACGTTCAACCTGGAGCGCCCCCTGGCCGCCGCGAAGATGAGCGGACTGCGCACGGACTTCCATTCCCAGCCCATCCGCTTCGCGGCCTTCGACCTGAGCCTCAACGCCATCGAGGTCGAGGACGGGCTCGTTCTGGACTTCGAATACAACACCGACCTGTTCGATGCCGGGACGCTCCAGCGCTGGACGCGCGGCTTCTACACGCTGCTGGAGGGACTGGTCGCCGACCCGCGACGCCGGCTGGCGGACCTGCCCCTGCTCTCCCCCGCCGAGCGCCATCACCTGCTCACCGCGTGGAACCAGACCCGGGCGCCCTATCGCAAGGACCTGCTGGTCCACGAAATCATCGAGAAGAAGGCTGCCGCGCGCCCGGACAAGGTCGCGGTGGAGTTCGACGGTCAGCTCCTGACGTATGCGGACCTCAACGGGCAGGCGAACCGGCTGGCGTACCACCTGCGCGAGCTGGGAGTCGGGCCCGGTGTGCTCGTGGGTTCGTTCCTGGAGCGCTCGCCCGAGGTGCTCGTCACCCTGATGGCCATTCTCAAGGCAGGCGGCGCCTTCGTGCCGCTGGATCCGGGGCTGCCCCTGGAGCGGCTGAAGTACCTGCTGGAGGACTCGCGCGTCGCGGTGGTGGTGACGCAGGGACCGCTGCTGGAGCTGCTGCCCGTGCACGACGCGAAGGTCCTCTGCCTGGATCAGGATGCGCCCGTGCTCGCGGCCTGGCCGGTCACGGACCTGGAGAACCTCGCGTCACCGGACTCGCCCGCCTACGTCATCTACACCTCCGGCTCCACGGGCGAACCCAAGGGCGTGTCCGTGGGACATGGCGCGCTGGTGGTCCACTGCCAGGACGTGCGCGACCACTACCGGCACTCCGCGAACGACAAGATGTTGCAGTTCGCGTCGTTCAACTTCGATGCGTCGCTGGAGCAGATCCTCCCGCTCTTCATGGTCGGCGCCACGGTGGTGCTGCGGGGCCCGGAGGTCTGGACCGCCGAGGAGCTGCCGCGCCGCATCGTCGAGCAGCAGCTCACGGTGCTGAACTTCCCGACGGCCTACTGGCAGCAGGTGACGCAGCGCTGGAGTGAGTCGCCGCAGGAGCTGGGCGGCCACCGCGTGCGACTGATCATCATTGGCGGGGACACCATCCTCCCCAAGGTGCTGGAGCTGTGGCAGCGCGGGCCCCTGGGCTCGGTGCGGCTGCTCAATGCATATGGCCCCACGGAGGCGGTCATCACCGCGACCACCTTCGAGGTGCCCTCGGCCACGACTCCGTCCCAGGCGAGCGCACGCGTTCCCATTGGCCGTCCGCGCTCCAACCGCACCTTCTACATGTTGGACAAGTACGGCGAGCCGGTGCCCCTGGGCGTGGCGGGAGAACTCCACATCGGCGGCGAGCTGCTGGCCCAGGGCTACCTGCACCGCCCGGAGCTGACGGCGCAGCGCTTCATCCCGGATCCGTTCAGCGACAAGCCCGGCGCGCGGCTCTACAAAACGGGCGACCTGGCGCGCTACCTGCCCGACGGCACGCTCGACTTCCTGGGGCGGACCGACCACCAGGTGAAGGTGCGCGGCTTCCGCATCGAGCTGGGGGAGATTGAAGCGGCCCTGAGCCGGCACCCCTCCGTCCAGGAAGTCATCGTCACCGTGCGCGAGGAGAAGGACGCGGACGCGGCGGGCCACGACAAGCGGCTGGTCGCATACGTCGTTCCCACGGCGCCCGACGCCGTGACGCCCACCGCGCTGCGCCAGTTCCTCCAGGAGAAGCTGCCGGACTACATGATCCCGGCCTTCTTCGTCCTGCTGACGGCCATGCCGCTCACCGCGAGCGGCAAGCTGGACCGGCGCTCGCTCCCCGCGCCCGACCCGTCCACCAGCGCGCCCACGAAGCCGTTCGTCGCGCCGCGCAGCCCGACGGAGCAGGCGCTGTCGGAGGTGTGGATGAAGGCGCTGCGACTGCAACGCGTGGGCGTCCACGACGACTTCTTCGAGCTGGGCGGCGACTCGCTGCTCGCGACGCAGGTGGCCTCGCGCATCCGTGAATCGCTGCGGTTGGATCTCTCCCTGGAGCGCATGTTCCAGGCCCCCACCATCGCGGGCCTCGCCGAGTACCTGGACACCCTGACCTGGGCCGCGAAGGCCACACCACCCGTGTCCGCTTCGGAAGCGAACCGTGAGGAGGGCGAGCTGTGAGCGGCCTGGATGAACTGCTGACGCAGCTCCGCAAGCAGGACGTGCGGCTGTGGATGGAAGGCGAACGCCTGCGCTTCAGCGCGCCTCCGGGCGTGATGACCCCGGAGCTGACGGGGCGGATGAAGGAGCGCAAGGAGGAGATCACCGCGTTCCTGCGACAGGCGGGACAGTCACTCCAGGCCGCCGCGGAGCTCATCCCGACGGGGCCGCGCGAAGGGGACGTGCCGCTGTCTTCCGGACAGCAGCGCCTGTGGTTCCTGGAACAGCTCCAGGGACCGAGCGGCGCGTACAACATGCCCGCGGCCCTGCGCCTCGAAGGCGTGCTGGATGTGGACGCGCTTCGCCGGAGCCTGGAGGAGATCGTCCGTCGTCACGACATCCTCCGGACGACCTACGCCCAGGTGCAGGGACGTCCCGTGCAGCGCATCCAGCCCGTCGCGCCCGTGCCGCTGCCACGCGTGGACCTCCAGGCACTGCCTGCGGACATGAGGAGCGCGGAGGTCCGGCGGCTCGCGGCGGAGGAGGCGCGCAAGGCCTTCGAGCTGTCGCGCGACCTGCCGCTGCGGTTGTGCCTGCTCCAGCTCGATGCCCGCGAACACGTGCTGCTGCTCACGCTGCACCACATCGCTTCGGACGGTTGGTCCATCGGGGTGCTGGTCCGCGAACTGGCGGAGTTCTACCGGGCCTTCACCACCGGCACGGCGCCGTCACTGCCCGAGCTGCCGCTTCGCTACGCGGACTTCGCGCACTGGCAGCAGGAGCGCGCCACGGGTGGCGCCATGCAGCCGCAGCTCACGTTCTGGAAGGAGCATCTGGCCGGTGCTCCGGGCCTGCTGGAGCTGCCCACCGACCGTCCCCGTCCCGCCGCGCAGCGCTTCCAGGGCGCCACGCGGCGCTTCACCGTGCCCGCGGACCTCGTCGCGCGGCTCAAGGCACGCGGACGTGAGGCGGAGTCCACGCTGTTCATGACGCTGCTGGCGACCTTCGGCGTGCTGCTGTCGCGCCACAGCCGGCAGAAGGACCTGGTGGTGGGCTTCCCCATCGCCAACCGGCTTCCGCAGACGGAGCCGCTCATCGGCCTGTTCGTCAACACGCTGCCCCTTCGCCTCAAGCTGGACGGGGAACCCTCGTTCTCGGAGCTGCTGGGACAGGTGCGCCGCACCACGCTCGCGGCCTCCGTCCATCAAGCGCTGCCCTTCGAGCAGTTGGTCGAAGCGCTCCAGCCGACCCGCGCGCTGAGCCACTCGCCGCTCTTCCAGGTGCTGTTCACGCTCCAGAACACGCCCACCGAGCCGCTGACCCTGCCCGGGCTCGCGATTGAACAACTGGAGATCGAAAGCGGCACGTCGCAGTTCGACCTCTCGCTCTCCATGAACGAAACGCCGCACGGGCTCGTCAGCGACCTGACCTTCGACACCGACCTGTTCGACGCCGCGACCCTCGAACGGATGACGGGACACTTCCTGTCCCTGCTCACCGCCGTGGCGGACAACCCCGCGCAGCCCGTCTCCCGGATGCCCCTGCTCACCGAGCCCGAGCGGACGCTCCTGCTGCGCGACTGGAACGCCACGGCCCGCGAGGTGGCACCTTCGCAGGGCCTGCACGGCCTGTTTGAAGTCCAGGCCGCACGACGCCCGGACGCCATCGCCGCCCGCTTCGAAGCGCACGCGCTGAGCTACGGTGAGCTGGAGGCGCGCTCCAACCGACTGGCGCACCACCTGCGCTCCCTGGGCGTCGAGCCGGGACAGCGGGTCGGCATCTTCATGGAGCGTTCCCTGGAGCTGCTCGTGGGACTGCTCGGCATCCTCAAGGCCGGCGCGGCGTACGTGCCGCTGGATCCGCTCTACCCCGAAGAGCGTCGGGCCCACATCCTGGAGGACAGTGGCGTGGCGCTGCTCGTGACCGAGCCAGCACTGGCCGCGCAAGCCCCGACGCACCAGGTCCGGACGGTCCTGCTGGCGGACGCGGAACAGGCCTCTTCGGATCCGCTGCACCTGTCGCTGTCCGGTGAGCACCTGGCCTATGTGCTCTACACGTCGGGCTCCACCGGGAAACCCAAGGGCGTGGCGGTGCCCCACCGCGCGGTCACCAACTTCATGGCGTCGATGCAGCGCGAGCCCGGCATCACCGACGCCGACACGCTCTTCGCGGTGACGACCATCGCCTTCGACATCTCCGTGCTGGAGCTGTTCCTGCCCCTGAGCGTCGGCGCGCGCGTGGTCATCGCCAGCCGGGAGACGGCCGTGGATGGCACGCGACTGCTTCCCGCGCTCGCGGCCAGCGGCGCCACCGTGATGCAGGCCACGCCCTCCACGTGGCGGATGATGCTCGCGCTGGGCTGGGCCGGGGACTCGCGGCTCAAGATGCTGTGCGGTGGCGAGGCCCTTCCCCCGGAGCTGATTGCGCCGCTGCGGGCCCGGGGTGCATCGCTGTGGAACATGTACGGCCCCACGGAGACCACCATCTGGTCCACCGTGTCGCGCGTGGAGGAGCAGGCCCGGCTCACGATCGGCCGACCCATCGACAACACGCGGGTGTACGTGCTCGACGCGTGGCTCCAGCCCGTTCCCGTGGGCGTGGTGGGCATGCTGTACATCGGCGGACTCGGGGTGGCCCAGGGCTACCTCCACCGTCCGGACCTGACCGCTGAGCGCTTCGTGCCGGATCCCTTCAGCCGTGAGCCCGGAGCCCGGCTGTACTGCACGGGTGACGGCGTGCGCGTCCTGCCGGATGGCGCCCTGGCCTACGTGGGCCGCGAGGACGGGCAGATCAAGCTGCGCGGCCACCGCATCGAGCTGGGAGAGATTGAAGCGCGGCTGAGCCTGCACCCCGGCGTCCACGAGGTGGCGGTGCGGGTGTGGGAACTCGCGGGCAGCTCGGAGCTGGTGGCCTATTTCCAGCCCGGCACTGGCGACGCTCCGGAGGCCCAGGCGCTCCGGGAGCACCTGCGCTCGCATCTGCCGGCCTACATGATTCCGTCGCACTTCGTGGCGCTGGAGTCCTTCCCTCGCACGGCGAACGGCAAGCTCGACCGCAAGGCCCTGCCCTCGCCCACGCCGTCCCAGCGCGCGACCGCCGCGTTCGAGCCGCCGCGCACGCCTCTGGAGATCCGCCTCGCGGAGATCTGGCGCGAGGTGCTGGGCGTGGAGCGCGTCGGCCTGCACGAGGACTTCTTTGAACTTGGCGGTCATTCGATGAAGGCCGTGCAGATCCTCGCCCGCGTGCAGGAGGCCTGGAGCGTGGACGTGTCCCTGCGCGTCCTCTTCGAACGGCCCACCCTGGAAGCCATGGCGAAGCACCTGGAGGCGCGGCAGCAGGGCACGCCTTCCGTGACACCGCCTCCGCTCGTCGCGCGCCCCCGACAGGCCCGCCGCGTCCAGGCCACCTCCCGCGCCGACCTCAACCTGCCCGAGTCCCCCAACAAAGGGGACTGAAGGCAGCCCTTCCTTCTTCACGGGCCCCGCCGGTGTGGCGCGCAAGGCCAGTCCTCGCGCCCTCACGGGGCCCTACCTGATTTCCGATCACGCCCATGAACGCTGAAACCTTCGTCTTCCCCGTCTCGTTCGCCCAGCAGCGGCTGTGGTTCCTGCACCTGATGCAGCCGGACAACCCGAGCTACAACATCGCGGGGGCCGTGCGGCTCCAGGGTGTGCTCGACGTCGGCGCGCTCCAGCGGACCTTCGACGCGATGGTGGAGCGGCATGAATCGCTGCGCACCACGTTCGCGCAGGAGGCGGGACATCCCGTCCAGGTCGTCGCGACGGAGGGCACCGCGCCCGTCGTGCTCGTGGACCTGCAAGCGCTCCCCGAAGCCGAGCGTGAAGAGGCGGCCCGCCAGGGCACCACGGAGGAGACGCGCCGTCCCTTCGACCTGATGCGCGGCCCCCTGCTGCGCGCGCACCTGTTCCGCCTCACCACGACGGACCACGTCCTCGTGATGACGATGCACCACATCATCTCGGATGGTGGCTCGCTGGGCATCCTCATCCAGGAGGTAGCGCAGCTCTACGCGGCCTTCTCCTCGGGCCGTGAGCCGGAGCTGGAGCCCCTGCCCATCCAGTACGCGGACTATGCCCAGTGGCAGCGCGAGTGGCTGAGCACCGAAGGCGTGCTCACCGAGCACGTGGCCTATTGGAAGAAGCAGCTCGCGGGCGCGTCCCTGCTGCAACTGCCCACCGACCACCCGCGCCCGGCCATCCAGACCCAGCGCGGCGCGCTGCTGCCCCTGCACCTGCCGTCCAGGCTCGTGGCGGAGTTGCAGCGGCTGAGCCAGCGCGAGCGGGCCACGCTGTTCATGACGCTGCTGGCGTCATTCCAGGCCCTGCTGTCCCGCTACACCCATCAGCACGACATCCTGGTGGGCGCGCCGCAGAACAGCCGGGGCCGCGTGCAGACGGAGGGCCTCATCGGCCTGTTCGTCAACACGCTGGTCCTTCGCGGCGACCTGTCCGGCAACCCCACCTTCCGCGAGCTGCTCCAGCGCACCCGCGAGACGACGCTGGCGGCCTACTCGCACCAGGACATCCCCTTCGAGCGGCTGGTGGACGAGGTGCAGCCGGAGCGAAACCTGGCCTACACCCCGCTGTTCCAGGTCGCGTTCAACCTCCAGGCCCAGGCGCCGCAGGCGCTGGTCCTCCCCGGCGCGAAGATTGTCCCCATCGAGGTGGAGACGGGCACCGCGAAGTTCGACCTGACGCTGGACCTCCAGGAGAGCGCGGACGGGCTGCGCGGCTTCTTCGAATACAACCGCGACCTGTTCGAGCCCTCCACGATGGAGCGGATGCGCGGGCACTTCCAGACGCTGCTCGAAGGCATCGTCGCGCAGCCGGATGCGCGGCTGGAGTCCCTGCCCCTGCTGACACAGCCCGAGCGCCACCAACTGCTCGACGTCTGGCCCGTCCTCAAGGACTTCTCCGGCCGGGACTGTCTGCACCAGCGCTTCGAGGCCCAGGTCCGCGCACGCCCTGACGCCATCGCCGTGGTGGGCGACGGCGAGCGCCTGACCTACGCGGAGCTGGACGCCCGCGCCAACCAGCTTGCCCATGCGCTGCTGGCGCGTGGACTCGCACCTGAAACCCTGGTGGGCCTGTGCGTGGAGCGCTCGCTGGCCACGGTGGTGGGCATCCTGGGCATCCTGAAGGCGGGCGGCGCCTACGTGCCGCTCGACCCGACGTACCCCGCGGACCGGCTGGCCTTCATGGTCGAAGACAGCCGGATGCCGCTGGTCATCACGCAGCGCGCCCTGGTCGAACGCCTGCCGGCGAGCGGCACGGAGCTGTTCGTGCTGGAGGAGGCCTCGGAGCTGCTCGCGGGGCAGCCCACCCGGGCGCCGGGCCTCGCGCTCGACAGCGACCACCTGGCCTACGTCATCTACACCTCCGGTTCGACGGGCCTGCCCAAGGGTTCGCTGCTGCCGCACCGCAACGTCACCCGGCTCTTCGAGGCGACGGAAGAGTGGTTCCACTTCGACGAGAAGGACGTCTGGACGCTGTTCCACTCCTACGCGTTCGACTTCTCCGTCTGGGAATTGTGGGGCGCGCTGCTGCACGGCGGCCGGCTGGTCATCGTCCCGTACCTCGTCTCGCGCTCGCCGGATGCCTTCTACGAGCTGCTGAGCCAGGAGCGCGTCACGGTGCTGAACCAGACGCCCGCGGCGTTCCGCCAGCTCATCCAGGCCGAGGAGCGCAGCGAGTCCGGCCCGCGTCCGCTCGCCCTGCGCTACGTCATCTTCGGCGGCGAAGCGCTGGAGCCCGCGAGCCTGGTGCCCTGGTTCCGCAGGCACGGCGACACGCAGCCCCGGCTCATCAACATGTACGGCATCACCGAGACGACGGTGCACGTCACCTACCGTCCGATGAGCATGACGGAGGCGGAGCGCACGCAGCAGAGCCCCATCGGCGTGGCCATCCCGGACCTCCAGCTCTACGTGCTGGATGCGCGCCTGGAGCCCGTGCCCGTGGGCGTCGCGGGGGAGATCTTCGTGGGCGGCGCGGGGCTCGCGCGCGGCTACCTGGGCCGGCCCGCGCTCACCGCGGAGCGGTTCATCCCCCACCCGTACAGCCGCACGCCCGGTGCCGCGCTCTACCGCACCGGCGACCTGGCGCGCTTCACGAAGGACGGACAGCTGGAGTACCTGGGGCGCATCGACCATCAGGTGAAGATCCGCGGGTTCCGCATCGAGCTGAGCGAGATTCAAATCGTCCTCAGCCTGCACCCGGCGGTGCGCGAGGCCCTGGTGCTGGTGCGCGAGGACGTGCCCGGCAACAAGTCGCTGGTGGCCTACGTGGCCGCGCCGAAGGAGAGCACGCCCAGCATCAATGACTTGCGGCAGTACCTGCTCGGGAAGCTCCCGGACTACATGGTGCCGGGCGCCTTCGTGATGCTGGAGCAGTTCCCGCTGACCGCGAACGGCAAGGTGGACCGCAAGGCCCTGCCCACGCCGGATCAGTCCCGTCCCGACCTGGGCACGCAGTACGTCGCCCCCCGCACGCGTCCGGAGGAGGTCCTCTGCGCCATCTGGGCGGAGGTGCTGGACGTGGAGCGCGTGGGCATCCACGACAACTTCTTCGCGCTGGGCGGCGACTCCATCCTCAGCATCCAGGTGCTGACGCTGGCGCAGCGCGAGGGCATCCGCTTCTCGCTCCAGCAGCTCTTCCAACACCAGACGGTGGCGACCCTGCTCCAGGCCGCGGAGGTCCGCGCGGCCACGACGGAGGAGCTGCCGCGCACCGAGCCGTTCAGCCTCATCACGCCGGAGGACCGCGCCCGGCTGCCCGCCGACGTCGAGGACGCCTACCCGCTGGCCCGCATCCAGGCGGGAATGCTGTACCACATGGCGTTGGCGCCAAACTCCAACATCTACCACAACACCGACAGCTTCCATTTGCGGCTGCGCGTCCCGTTGGATCCGGTGCGCTTCGAGGAAGCGGTGCAGGCCATCGTCGCGCGTCAACCCGTGCTGCGCACGGCGTTCGACATGACGACGTACAGCCAGCCGTTGCAGTTGGTGCACCGTAGCGCGCACCTCTCCATCGAATTCGTGGACCTGCGCCACCTGTCGGACGCGGAGCAGGACGCGGAGATCCACAAGCTGCTGGAGCTGGAGAAGCAGCGGCACTTCGAACTGTCACGGCCGCCGCTGCTGCGCTTCTTCATCCACCAGCGGGCGGAGGGGTCCTTCCAGTTCACGCTCACCGAGTGCCACGCCATCATCGACGGCTGGAGCCTGCACTCCACGCTGGTGGAGATGTTCAACCACTACCACGCGCTGCAGGGCGGACAGACGCCGCCCCCGGCGGAGCAGACGGGCCTCACCTACCGCGACTTCGTGGCGCTGGAGCAGCGCGCGCTGGCGTCGGAGGAGCATCAGCGCTACTGGCGCGACCAGCTCGCGGGCGGCTCCGTCATGCGGCTGCCGCGCTGGCGGCGTGCGCTGCCGGAGGGCGAGCCGAGGATCGCCACCGTCAAGGTGCCCATCTCCCAGGAGATCCACGCAGGGCTGAAGGCGCTGACCCGGACCGCGTCGGTGCCCTTCAAGAGCATCCTGGTGGCCGCGCACCTCAAGGTCATGAGCCTGCTCAGCGGCCGCGAGGACGTCATCACCGGCATGGGCGTCAACAGCCGGCCGGAGGAAGGCGACGGCTCCAAGCTCCGGGGCATCTTCCTCAACACCCTACCCTTCCGCCTGAAGCTCGCGCCTGGAAGCTGGACTTCGCTGGTCCACGCCGCCTTCGAGAGCGAGCGCACGCTCTATCCCTTCCGCCGCTACCCCATGGCGGAGATCCAGCGGCAGTGGGGCCGTGAAGCGCTCTACGAAGTCATGTTCAACTACATGCACTTCCACGTGCTGCACGACCTGTCCGGCACGCTGGCCTCGGTGGAGACGCTGGGCGTCATCCGCTCCGAGGGCACCAACGTCACGCTGGCGGTGCACTTCCAGACCGAGCCGCACACCCAGGAGTTGACGCTCGAGCTGGACTACAACGCCGTCGAGCTGGAGCACGAGCAGGTGGAGCGCATTGGCGCCTCCTACGCACGCGTGCTGAACGCCCTGGCCTTCCACGCGGAGGAGGCGCACCACCTGTCCTCCGCGCTGCCGCCCGAGGAGCAGCAGCGGATGCTGGTGGAGTGGAACGCCACCTCCGTCCCGTTCCCCAGGACGACGACGTTCCAGGAGCTCTTCGAAGCCCAGGCCAGGATGACGCCGGACGCGGTGGCGGTCGTGGACGGCTCGCGCTCGCTCAGCTACCGCGCCCTGGATGCGCGCGCCAACAAGCTCGCGCACCACCTGCGCTCGCGGGGCGTCGGCCCGGAGCACGTGGTGGCGCTCGGGCTGGAGCGCTCCATTGAACTGCTCGTGGGTCTGCTGGGCGCGCTCAAGGCGGGCGCCGCGTACCTGCCGCTGGACGCCACGTACCCCGCCGAGCGGCTGGCGTACATGCTGACCGACTCCCGCGCGGCGATCCTGCTGACCACGAAGGCGCTCGATGCGACGTTCGCGTCGTCGTACGTCAAGCGCGTCTTCCTGGATGCCTTGGAGTTCATTGGCCCGGCGTCCCCGCTGGCCCTGCCCGCCAGCGCGGGCAGCGAGTCCCTGGCGTATGTCATCTACACGTCCGGCTCCACGGGCCTGCCCAAGGGCGCGATGATCACCCAGGGCGGTCTGGTCCAGTACCTCACCTGGGCCGCCAGGACGTATCAGGTGGAAGCCGGGCAGAGCGCCCTGGTGCACACCTCCATCGCCTTCGATGCCACCGTCACCAGCCTCCTCACGCCGCTGCTGCGCGGCGCGACGGTGCGCATGCTGCCCGCCGGCAACGAGCTGGAGACACTCGCGCGGGTGTTGCAGGAGGAGCGGGGGCACGAGCTGGTCAAGCTCACGCCCGCGCACCTCCAGGCGCTCTCCCATCTGATACCGCCGGCCGCGCTGGCCCGGCTGGACAGCACCTTCGTCGTGGGCGGTGAGGCCCTGGCCCCGGCCACGGCGGAGTTCTGGCGGGAGCACGCGCCGGGCGTCCGGTTGATCAACGAGTACGGCCCCACGGAGACCGTCGTCGGCTGCTCCATCCATGACGTCACCAGCGGCGGCCTGCGCGAGGGCATCGTGCCCATTGGCCGGCCCATCTCCAACACGGAGCTGTACATCCTCGATGAGCGGATGCAGCCCGTGCCGGTCGCCGTGGCGGGCGAGCTGTACATCGGCGGCGCGGGCGTGGCGCGCGGCTACCTGATGCGGCCCTCCCTCACCGCCGAGCGGTTCGTGCCGGATCCCTTCAGCGGCCGGCCCGGGCAGCGCCTCTACCGCACGGGCGACCTCGCGCGCTTCCTGCCGGATGGGACGCTCGACTTCATCGGCCGCCGCGATGGCCAGGTGAAGCTGCGCGGCTACCGCATCGAGCTGGGTGAGATTGAAGCCGCGCTGCGCATGCACACGTCCGTGCACGACGCCGTGGTGCTGGTGCGCGAGGACGAGCCTGGCGACCCGCGACTGGTCGCCTACGTCGTGCCCCGCCCGGAGCGGCAGGTGGAGGCCATCCCCCTGCGCACCCATCTGCTGCAGCGGCTGCCCGGCTACATGATCCCCTCCGCCTTCGTGGCGATGGAGGAGCTGCCCCTCACCTCCAACGGCAAGGTGAACCGCAAGGGGCTCTCCTCGCCCACGCTGCGGGCCATCGACACGGTCGTGGGCCCGCGCAACGACACCGAGTCGCTGGTCGCCAGCATCTGGGCGGACGTGCTGCGCACGGACCGGTTCGGCATCCACGACCACTTCTTCGACCTGGGCGGACACTCCCTGCTGGCCACGCAGGTGGTGTCGCGCGTGCGCGAGGCCTTCGCGCTGGAGTTGCCCATCTCCGCGCTCTTCGAGGCGCCCACGGTGGCCACGCTGGCCGAGCACCTCCAGGCCCTGCGCGCCCACGGAGCCGGCGAGGCGCCCCCGCCGCCGCTCACGGCCTACCCCCGCGAGGAAGCACTGCCGCTGTCCTTCGCGCAGCAGCGCCTGTGGTTCCTGGATCAGATGCAGTCCGGCAGCGCCTTCTACAACATGCCCGCCGTCCTCCGGCTGACGGGCACGCTCGTGCCGGAGACCGTGCGCCGCTGTCTGGAAGAGCTGCTGCGCCGCCACGAAATCCTCCGCACGACGTTCCAGATGAGCGGACAGGCCCCGGTGCAGCGCATCGCTCCGGAGGCGACCCCGGCGCTGGAGTTCATCGACCTGCGAGCACTTCCGGCCGAGCGCCGCGAGGAAGAGGCCCGGCGGCTGGCCACGGAAGAGGCTCAGCGGCCCTTCACGCTGTCCACCGGCCCGCTCTTCCGGGGCGCGCTCATCCGGCTGGGTGAGGACGAGCACCTGCTCCTGCTGACGCTGCACCACATCGTCGCGGACGGCTGGTCCCTGTCCGTGCTCGTGCAGGAGGTGGCGGAGCTGTACCGCGCCTTCTCCGCGAATCAGCCCTCGCTGCTGCCTCGCCTGCCGGTGCAATACGGCGACTATGCGCGCTGGCAGCGCGAGTGGTTGTCGGGCCCGGTGCTGGAGCGCCAGCGGGACTACTGGAAGCAGCGACTGGCGGGGGCTCCGGCCTTCCTGGACCTGCCCACGGACTTCCCGCGTCCTCCCGTGCAGCGCTTCCTCGGCGCCACGCACCAGGGGTTGCTGCTGCCCGAGGACGCGGCCGCGAAGCTGCGGGACCTCTGCCGCCGCGAGAGTGTCACGCCCTTCATGGCGCTGATGGCGGCCTTCCAGGTGCTGCTGCACCGCTCCACCGGCGAGACGGACATCGTCTTCGGCACGGACATCGCCAATCGCAATCACTCCGGGACGGAGGGCCTCATCGGCTTCTTCGTCAACCAGCTCGTCATGCGGGGCGACCTGGGTGGAGACCCGTCCTTCCGCGCGCTGCTCGCCCAGGCGCGGCGGGAAGCGCTGGCGGCGTATGCCCACCAGGACCTGCCCTTCGAGGACCTGGTGAAGGCACTCAACCCCGAGCGCGACCTCGCGTACTCGCCGCTGTTCCAGGTGAAGCTCATCCTCCAGAACGCGCCCTCCTCCGACCTGGAGCTGCCCGGGCTGACGTTGCGCGAGGAGAGCAGCAGCACCGGCGCCGCCAAGTTCGACATGACGTGGGTGGTGACCGACACGGCGCGCGGTCTGGAATGCCTGTGCGAATACAGCACCGACCTCTACACGCAGGCCACCATCGACCGGATGATGGGCCACCTGCGCGAAGTGCTGCTGGGCGCGCTGGCCCGGCCCGAGGAGCGCATCTCCCGACTGCCGCTACTGTCCGCGCAGGAGCGCCATCAAGTCCTCGGCGCGTGGAACGACACGGCGTCGCCCCTTCCCGAAGTCCTCCTCGCCCACCAGCTCTTCGAGGCGCAGGCGGCGCGCACGCCCGACGCGGTGGCCGTCTCCTTCGAGGCACATCAGCTCACCTACCGGGAGCTGGACGCTCGCGCCAATCAGCTCGCCTGGTACTTGAAGGAGCGCGGCGTGGGGCCCGAGTCGCGGGTGGGCCTGTGCGTGGAGCGCTCGCTGGACATGGTGGTGGGCATCCTCGGCATCCTCAAAGCCGGGGGCGCGTGGCTGCCGTTGGATCCCACCTATCCGGTGGAGCGCCTGGGCCTGATGATGCAGGACGCGTCCATCCCCGTGCTCGTCACGCAGGAGCATCTGGCGGAGGAGCTGCCCTCGCTGGGGCTGCTGGTGTGCCTGGATTCCGAATGGCCACAGATTGCCCGGAAGCCCGTGACGCCGCCGGGCGTGGAGCTGTCGCCCGACAATCTGGCGTACATCATCTTCACCTCCGGTTCGACGGGACGGCCCAAGGGCACGCTGCTGTCGCACCGGGGCCTGTGCAACACGGCGCTGGCGGCCGGTCGTGGCCACCGGCTCCACCCCGCGAGCCGCGTGCTGCAATTCGCGGCCTTCGGCTTCGACGCATCGGTGTGTGAGGTCTTCTCCACGCTCCTGGCGGGCGCGCGGCTGTGTCTGGCGTCGCGCGACGACATCATGCCCGGGCCTCCGTTGCAGGCGCTGCTGGCCTCGCAGGCCATCACCACCGTGACGCTGACGCCGTCGGTGCTCGCGCGGCTGGAGCCCACGGGGCTGCCGGCGCTGGAGACGCTCATCTCCGCGGGCGAGACGTGCACGCCGGAGCTGGCGCGCCGGTGGGTGGGCGCCTGCCACTTCATCAACGCGTACGGCCCCACGGAGGTGACGGTCTGCGCGTCGCTGGAGGACCACGTGGATCCGGAGCGGCCCGGCATCGGCAAGGCCTGGCCCAACGTGCGGCTGTACGTGCTGGATGCGCGGATGCAGCCCCTGCCCGTGGGCGTGCCCGGCGAGCTGTACATCGCGGGCGTGGGCGTGGCGCGCGGCTACCTGGACCGTCCGGAGCTGACGGCCGAACGCTTCGTGCCGGAGCCCTTCGGCACGGTGCCGGGCGCGCGGATGTACCGCTCGGGGGACCGCGTGCGGCTGCGCGCGGATGGGTCGCTGGAGTTCCTGGGCCGCCTGGATCAGCAGGTGAAGCTGCGCGGCTTCCGCATCGAACTGGAAGAGATTGAAGCCGCGCTGGCGGAGCGTCCGGAGGTCAGCGCGGTCGCGGTCGCGCTGCGCGAGGAGGCGCCGGGCCGCAAGCAGCTCGTCGCCTACGTCGTCCCCGAAGAGGGCATGAACCCGGAGCCCAGGGCGCTGCGCGACGGGCTGGCCGCACGGCTGCCCGAGTACATGGTGCCCTCGGCCTTCGTCCTGCTCCAGGCCCTGCCGCTGACCGCCCACGGGAAGGTGGACCGCAAGGCCCTGCCCTCGCTGGAGCAGCAACACCCGCAGCAGCGCGAGTCCACCTACGTGGCCCCGCGCACGCCGGTGGAGCAGGCGCTGGCGGACATCTGGGCATCGGTGCTTTCGCGCGAGCGCGTGGGCATCCACGACGACTTCTTCGAGCTGGGTGGCGACTCCATCGTCAGCATCCAGGTCATCGCGCGCGCCACGGAAGCCGGGCTCTACATCACCCCGAAACAGGTCTTCCAACACAAGACCATCGCGTCGCTGGCGCCGCAGGTGGGCCAGGCACAGCGGCCCCAGGCTGAACAGGGCGCGGTGATGGGCCCCGGCCCGCTCACGCCCATCCAGCGCTGGTTCTTCGAGTGGGAGCGCCCCCAGCCCCACCACTACAACCAGGCCGTGCTGTTGGGCTTGCGTCAGCCGCTCGCGCCCGCCCTGCTGGAGGAGGCGCTGCGCGCCCTGGTGGCCCACCACGACGTGCTGCGGCTGCGCTTCGATTCGACGCCCGAGGGATGGAAGCAGACGGGCACGGGCCTGGAGAACACCGTGACGCTGCGTCAGGTGGACCTCTCCGGCCTGGAGGACGGCCCCCAGCGCGCGGCACTGGAAGTCGAAGCACAGCGGGCCCAGGCGGGCTTCCGTCTGGAGCAGGCCCCGTTGATGGCCGCCGTCCTGTTCGACTTGGGCGCCCAGCGTGGCACCCGCCTGCTCCTCGCCATCCACCACCTGGTGATGGACGCGGTGTCCTGGCGCGTGCTGCTCATGGACCTGGAGTCGGCGTGCCAGCAGCTCCTGCGCGATGCCCCGGCGTCGCTGCCGCCGAAGACGACGTCCTTCCTCGCGTGGGCCCAGCGACTGGAGCACCACGCGCAGGGACCGGAGCTGGAGCAGGAGGCCGCGTACTGGCTGGGACAGTCCAGCGACGTGCAGGCCCTGCCCGTGGACGACGCGACGGGCGCGAACACGCACGCGTCGGCCCGCACGGTGACGGTCTCCCTGGAGACCGAGGAGACGCGGCTGCTGCTCCAGGAGGTGCCGAAGTCCTGGCGTGCCCGCATCGACGAGGTGCTGATTGCCGCCCTGGCCCAGGCGCTCTCCTCCTGGACGAACCAGTCCCGGGTGCGCGTGCAGTTGGAAGGCCATGGCCGTGAGGAGATCTTCGAGGACGTGGACCTGAGCCGCACGGTCGGCTGGTTCACGACCACCTATCCGGTGACGTTGGAGCTGCCCGAAGGTGGCACGCCCGGGTCCCGACTCCGGGCGGTGCGGGACGCGTTGCAGCAGGTGCCGCGCAAGGGCCTTGGCTACGGCCTGCTGCGCTACCTGCGCAAGGACGACGTGGGCCAGCGGATCCAGGCACAGCCCGAGCCCCAGGTGTCCTTCAACTATCTGGGCCAGCTCGACTCGGCCTTGTCGCCCGCGTCCTTGTTCACCGCCGCGGATGAGCCCTCCGGCTCGCCGCATGGGAGCCTCGGTCGGCGCCGGCAGGTGCTGGACGTGAACGCCCATGTGCTCGGCGGCAGGTTGGAGGTGTCGTTCACCTACAGTCAGGCACTGCACCAGCAGGCCACGCTGGAGAAGGTGGCGGCGAAGTACCTCCAGGCCCTGCGGACGCTGGTGGCGCAGCGGACCTCCGAGGACGCGGCGCGCGTGTCGCCCGGGGACTTCCCCCTGGCCCCGCTGTCGCAGCCCGCGCTGGACGAACTGGTGCGCACCAGCCCCGGCATCGTGGACCTGTACCCGCTGTCTCCCATGCAGCAGGGCATGCTCTTCCACGCCCTGTTGGATCCCCGGGAGAGCGTGTACTTCGAACGGGCCGCCTGGACGCTGGAGGCGGACCTGGACGTGGCGGCGCTGCGCCGCGCGTGGCAGCAGATCATCGCGCGCTACCCCATCCTGCGCACCCGCTTCGCGTGGGAGGGATTGGCGCAGCCGCTCCAGGTCGTCCAGCGCGAGGTCCACCTCCCGTGGGAGGAGCACGACCTGCGCGACAAGCCGCCCGAAGTGCAGCAGCGCTGGCAGTCCGATTGGATGGCCACGGATCAGGCGCGCGGCTTCAATCCGAAGCAGGCCCCGCTGATGCGCGTGGCCGTGCTGCGGCTGGCGGAGCGCAGTTGGCGCGTGGTGTGGAGCTTCCACCACCTGCTCCTGGACGGATGGAGCGTCGGCCGGGTGCTCAACGAGATGCTGGCGTTCTACGACGCCGCGACCCGCCAGCAGCCGCTGCGGATGGAAGAGCCCCCGCTCTACCGGGACTACGTCGCGTGGCTCGTGAAGCAGGGAACGACCCACGCCGAGGGCTGGTGGCGTGAAGCGCTGAAGGGCTTCGGTGAGCCGACGCCCCTCCCAGGTGAGTCCGGAGGACAGGCCCGGAGCGCGCCGCAGGTGATGGGCGAGCGCAGGCGGCACCTGTCCGCCGAAGTGACGGAGCGGTTGCGCGCCCTGTCGCGCCGCCATCAGGTGACGCTCAACACGCTGGTGCAGGCAGCCTGGGCGCTGGTGCTCGGACGACATGCCGGCGCGGAGGACGTCGTCTTCGGCGCCACCGTGGCTGGCCGTCCGCCTGAGTTGCCGGGCGTGGAGCAGATGGTGGGCCTCTTCATCAACACCCTGCCGGCGCGCGTGAAGCTGCCGCCCGAGCAGAAGGTGGTGGACTGGCTGAAGGCCTTCCAGGACTGGCAGGTGGAGCGCGCGCCGTACGAGTACGCCCCGCTGGTCCAGGTCCAGGGCTGGAGCCCGGTGCCGCGTGGCACGCCGCTCTTCGAGAGCATCTTCGTCTTCGAGAACTACCCCGTCGAGGAGGCGGTGCGGCAGGGCGCCAGCCAGTTCGAGATCCGGGACGTGGTCGCCCAGGAGCGCACCAACTACCCGCTGACCCTCACGGCCCACGCCGACCGGGAGCTGCTGCTCCACATCGACTTTGAATCCCCCAGGCTCGAAGCCGCGGCCGTGGAGCGGATGCTCGAACAGATGGGCACGGTGCTGGAGGGCATGACCGAAGCGGAGGACAAGCGCCTGTGGCAGTTGTCCCTGCTCACGGGGGCCGAACGTCACCGCGTGCTGGTGGAGTGGAACGACACCCGCGTGGAACCCGGCCAGGCGGCCTGCCTCCCCGAGCTCATCGAAGCCCACGCGCGGCGGACGCCCGATGCCATCGCCGTCGCCTCACCGGGAAGCGCGCCGCTCACCTACGGGCAGTTGGAGGAGCGCGCCAACCGACTCGCGCACCATCTGCGCGCTCGCGGCGTCGGACCTGAGCACCTCGTGGGCGTCTGCCTGGAAAAGTCGCCCGAGCTGATCATCGCGCTGCTGGGCATCCTCAAGGCAGGCGGCGCGTATGTGCCGCTGGATCCCTCCTACCCCTCCGAGCGGCTCGCGCGGATGATCTCCGAGGCCCGCCTGTCCCTGCTGCTCACGCAGCGGGACATCGCGGAGACGCTGTCGAAGCCCGCCGTGGAGCTGTACCTGCTGGAGGAGGAAGCCCCCGCGCGGGCCCTGCTCCCCGCGAACGCACCGCCCTGGCGCTCCTCGCCGGAGGAGCTGGCCTACGTCGTCTTCACGTCCGGCTCCACGGGCACGCCCAAGGGCGTCATGGTCTCCCACCGCAACTGGGCCAACGCGTACCTGGGCTGGGAGCGCACCTATGAGCTGGCGGAGGGCTGCCGCAGCCACCTGCAGATGGCGAGCTTCTCCTTCGACGTCTTCGCGGGCGACTTCGCCCGGGCGATGGGCTCTGGCGGCAAGCTGGTGCTCTGCCCCCGCGAATGGCTGCTGGAACCGACGAAGCTCCATGCCCTCATGAAGGATGAACAGGTGGACTGCGCGGAGTTCGTCCCGGCCGTGCTCCGGGGCCTGCTCCAGCACCTGGAGGACACGCGGCAGCGGCTGGACTTCATGCGCGTGCTCATCGCGGGTTCGGATGCGTGGTTCGTCAGCGAGTACCACCGGCTGCGCGGCGTCATCGGCGGCACCACGCGGCTGATCAACTCCTACGGCGTCACCGAGGCCACCATCGACAGCACATGGTTCGACGGCGACGGCCTGGGCACGGAGGGCAACCAGCTCGTGCCCATCGGGAAGCCCTTCGCGAACAACCGTCTCTACGTCCTGGACACGCACCAGCAGCCGGTGCCCGCGGGCCTCGCGGGAGAGCTGTTCATCGGCGGCGAGGGCGTGGCGCGGGGCTACCGCCTCCGCCCGGAGCTGACGGCCGAACGCTTCGTGCCGGATCCCTTCGGGCCTCCCGGCGCGCGGCTGTACCGGACGGGAGACCGGGCGCGCTACCTGCCGGACGGCAACATCGAGTTCATGGGCCGCGCGGACACCCAGGTGAAGCTGCGCGGCTTCCGCGTGGAGCTGGGAGAGATTGAGTCCACGCTGGGACGGCACCCTTCCGTCCAGAGCGCGGTCGTCGTCCTGCGGGAAGACCCCAAGAGCCCCCGGCGCCTCGTCGCCTACGTGGTCGGCGCCTCGGAGGCGTTGGACACCACGGTGCTCCGTGACTTCCTGCGTGAGCGACTGCCGGACTACATGATCCCCGCGCTCATGGTCCGGATGGACGCGCTCCCGCTGACGCCCAACGGGAAGGTGGACCGCAGGGCCCTGCCCGCGCCGGATGCCACCGCGCGCGCCGCGGAAGCCCAGTTCGTCCCGCCTCGTTCGCCCACGGAGACGGAGCTGCTCGCCATCTGGCGCGAGGTGTTGGGGCTGGAGTCCATCAGCGTGCTGGACACCTTCTTCGACATCGGCGGGCACTCGCTGCTGGCCACGCAGATCATCTCCCGTGCGAACACCGCGTTCCAGGTGACGCTGCCCCTGCGCGCCCTCTTCGAGTACCCCACCATCGCTGAGCTGGCGGAGCAGGTCGTCCTCGCGCAGCTCGAACACGCGGACTCGGTCGCGCTCGCGCAGGCGATGGACGAGGTGGACGGTTTGTCGGAAGAGGAGCTGGAGAAGCTGCTGGAGGGCGCCAATGAGTGAGCTGTCCAAGAAGCTGGCGGGGCTCTCCCCAGAGAAGCGCGAGCTCATCCTGCGCAAGCTGCGCCAGCAGAACGCGCTCGCGACGCCCCAGGCGGTGGCACATCCCACCGCCATCCCCCGGGCGTCCCGGGATCAGCCTCTGCCGCTCTCCTTCCCGCAGCGACGCCTGTGGTTTCTGGACCAATTCGAACCCGGCACGCCTGCCTACAACATCCCGGAGTTCGCGCGGCTGCTCGGACCCCTCCAGCCCGACGTGCTGGAGCGAAGCCTCAACGAAGTCATCCGGCGCCACGAGGGCCTGCGCACCGTCTTCGTCTCCGAGGGCGGCGAACCGCGCCAGTCCGTCCTCCCCCGCCTGACCGTCCCGCTGCCTGTGGTGGACCTGTCGCACCTGCCCGAAGCCGAGCGCGGCGGGCGCTGTCAGGCGCTGGCGCTCCAGGTGGCCGGAGCGTCCTTCGACCTGGCCCGGGGGCCGCTGCTCCAGACCACGCTGGTTCGGCTGGCACCGGAAGAGCACGTCCTGCTGCTCGTGGTGCACCACATCGTGTCCGACGGCTGGTCCACGGGCATCCTCGTCCGGGAGCTGGCCGCCCTCTACGACGCCTTCAGTCGGCAGCAACCCTCACCGCTCCCCGAACTTCCGCTGCAGTACGCCGACTTCGCGGTGTGGCAGCGGGAACACCTGCGCGGGGACGTGCTCACCTCGCAGCTCGACTACTGGCGCAAGCAGTTGGAGGGCAGTGACAGCGCGCTGATGCTGCCCACGGATCGGCCGCGTCCCCGGGTCCGGACCCATGCCGGTGGCAAGCAGTCCTTCCGCGTGGACGCGGCGGTGACGCGACAGCTCCGGGGAATCGCGGGCCAGGAGAAGGCGTCGCTCTTCATGGTGATGCTGGCGTCACTCCAGGCCCTGCTGTTCCGCTACACGCGCGAGCCGCGGATCAGCGTGGGCACGTACATCGCCAACCGGAACCGGACGGAGGTGGAGCCGCTCATCGGCTTCTTCCTCAACACGCTGGTCATGCGCACGGACCTGTCCGGCGACCCGACCTTCCGCGAGCTGCTGCGGCGCGTGGTGGACGTGACGCTGGGGGCCTACGCACACCAGGACGTGCCGTTCGAGAAGCTGCTGGAGGAGCTGACGCCCACTCGCGACACCAGCTTCTCCCCCTTCTTCCAGACGATGCTCGTCCTGCAGAACACCCCCGAAGCCTCGACCGGGCCCAGCCGCCTGCGCCTGGAGCCCTTCTCCGTCGCGGGCGAGCCCCATGCCCAGTTCGACCTGACCCTCTGGCTCGTGGAGGAGGCCGAAGGCCTGGAAGGCATCTGGGAGTACAACCGCGACCTCTTCGACGCCTCGACCATCGAGCGCATGGTCGCCCACTTCCAGACGCTGCTCGCCGGCATCGCCGCGCATCCTGAACAGCGGCTGCGCAAGCTGCCCCTCCTCCCGGAAACGGAGCGGAACCGGCTGCTGCGCGAGTGGAACCAGACGGAGCGCGCTTTCCCCGCGCACGTCTGCCTGCACCACCTCATCGAAGGGCACGCGGCGCGCACGCCCGACGCCATCGCCGTGGTGGATCCGACGCGGCGCCTCACCTACGCGGAACTCGACCGTCAGGCGAACCAGCTCGCACACCACCTGCGCACGCTGGGCGTCGGACCGGGGCGACTCACGGGCATCTTCCTGGAGAAATCCGTGGAGGTGGTGGTCGCGGTGCTCGCCGTGCTCAAGGCCGGTGGCGCATACGTCCCGCTGGATCCGTCGTACCCGCAGGACCGCACGGCGCTGATGCTCGCGGACAGTCGGCCCCAGGTCCTCGTCACGCGCGACACGCTGCGCGCCGTCCTGCCCGCGTCACTGCCAGCGACGGTGTGTCTGGATACCGACGCGCCCTCCATCTCCCGCCACCCCGTCACGTCCCCCGCGCAGGCCGTGGAGCCGGAGCAACTGGCCTACGTCGTCTACACGTCGGGATCCACGGGGCGACCCAAGGGCGTCATGGTGACGCACCGGAGCCTCGCCAATGCGTACTTCGCCTGGGAGGACGCCTATCGGCTGCCTACGCTGCGCGCCCATCTCCAGATGGCGAGCTTCTCCTTCGACGTCTTCTCCGGCGACTTCACGCGCGCCCTGGGCTCCGGCGCGACGCTGGTCCTCTGTCCCCGCGAGTGGCTGCTCGAACCGGAGCGGCTGCACGCCCTGATGCTGCGCGAACAGGTGGACTGCGGTGAGTTCGTGCCTGCGGTGGTCCGCCTGCTGATGGGCCACCTGGAGGAGCAGCGCCAGCGCCTGGACTTCATGCGGCTGGTCATCGTCGGCTCCGACACCTGGGACATGCGCGAGTACCACCAGCTCCGCGCCCTGTGCGGCCCGCAGACGCGGCTGGTGAGTTCCTACGGGCTCAGCGAGGCGACCATCGACAGCACGTTCTTCGAGAACGCCACGCCCACGCCCAGCGAGCAGATCGTCCCCATTGGCCGCCCCTTCGCCAACAGCCGGATGTACCTGCTGGACGCCCAGATGCAGCCGCTGCCCATCGGCGTCCCCGGCGAGCTGTACGTGGGAGGCGACGGACTGGCGCAGGGCTATTGGGGTCAGGCGGGCCTCACCGCCGAGCGTTTCGTCCCCAGCCCCTTCGACACCACGCCCGGCGCGCGCCTGTACCGCACCGGCGACATGGCGCGCTACGCGGCGGACGGGACCATCGGGTTCATCGGCCGCAACGACTCGCAGGTGAAGATCCGTGGCCACCGCATCGAGCTGGATGAAATCAAGGCGAAGCTGCTGGAGCACGCCTCGGTCCAGGCCATCGAATTGCTCGTGCACGAAGAGGACGGCAACCGGCAGCTCGTCGCGTACCTCACCCTGACCGTTCCTGGCGCGGTGGGGCCGGAGGAGCTGCGGCAGCACCTCAAACAGCACCTGCCACCGTACATGATCCCTTCGGCCTTCATCCTCCTGGAGGCGTTCCCGCTCACGCCCAACGGCAAGGTGGACCGCAAGGCCCTTCCCGCGCCCAAGGGACTCCAGCGCGCGCAGCAGGAGGACTTCGTCGCCCCGCGCGACGAGGTGGAGCGCCAGCTCACGGCCGTCTGGGAAGAGCTGCTCTCGATGCGGCCCATCGGCGTGCACGACAGCTTCTTCGACCTGGGCGGACACTCGCTGCTCGCCGTGCGGCTGACGGTGCGGATCCGCGAGCAACTGGGACGCACCCTGCCCCTGGCCACGCTGTTCCAGGGACCCACCATCGAACAGCTCGCACGGGCCCTCCGGGACGATGCGCCCGCGCGGCCCTGGTCGCCGCTGGTGGAGCTCCACTCCGGCCATGGACAGCCTCCGCTGTTCTTCGTGCCGGGCGCGGGAGGAAACACGCTCTACCTGCGGGACCTCGCGAAGCGGCTGGGCTCCACGCGCACCGTGTATGGCCTCCAGGCCCGGGGGTTGGATGGGCTCACGCCCGCGCACCAGTCCGTGGAGGAGATGGCCGAGTGCTACGTGGAGGCCCTGCGACAGGTGCAGGCACACGGGCCCTACTTCCTGCTGGGCCATTCCTTCGGGAGCTGGATTGCCTTCGAGATGGCGCAGCGGCTGCGCAAGCAGGGAGAGACCGTCGCCTTCCTCGGCGTCCTCAACACCACCATTCCGCTGGAGCCCGCCGCGCACACGGAAGCCCCCGCGTTCGACGACGCGGACTGGATGGCCAGCGTGGCCAGCACCGCGGGCCGCCTCTATGGCGCGGACCTCATCCTCACCGCCGAGGAGCTGCGCCCCCTCTCTCCCGAGGAGCGACGCGCGGAGCTGACCCGACGGCTGGTGGCGACGGGCCTCCTGCCGCCCGGCACGAGCAGCCAGCACGTCCACGGTCTCATCGAGGTCTACAAGACCGCGTATCGGATCGACTACCTCCCCCGGGACACCGTCCCGGTGCCCATCACCCTCTTCCAGGCCCACGAGCGCCACGAGGATGACGGCATCGTCCCGACCGACTTCGCGGGCGATGCGACCTGGGGATGGAAGCGCTACACGGACCGTCCCGTCCACGTCGAACAAGTCCCGGGCGATCACATGACGATGATGGTCGCCCCGCATGTGGAGCCGCTGGCGGAGAAGCTGCGCGAACACCTGGACCGCGCCCGGGCAGAGGTCTCCGGATGACGACCACCGCCACCGAGACGGAACACCCGTCGTTCCCCCTCGCGTTCGCCGTCCTCATCTGGCTCGGCCAGTGCGTGTCGCTGCTAGGCTCCGGACTGACCAGCTTCGCGCTGGGTGTCTGGATGTACGAGACCACCGGCGGGGTGACGCGCTTCGCGCTCGTCATGCTGTCCGCCACGCTCCCGGCCATCCTGTTGGGACCGGTGGCGGGCGCGTTGGTGGATCGCTGGAACCGCCGCTGGGTGTTGATCCTCAGTGACTCCGTCGCGGGCCTGATGTCACTGGCGCTCGCGACGCTGCTGTTCAGTGGCCACCTCCAGCCGTGGCATGCGTACGTCACCACCGCCGTCGTGTCGGCGGCCAGCGCGTTCCAGCAACCGGCCTTCGGCGTCCTCGTCTCCACGGTCATCCCGCCGCAGCACCTGGGCCGAGCCAACGGGATGGTCCAGTTGGGGCTGGCCGCCTCGCAGCTCATCGCGCCCATGGCGAGCGCCTCGCTGATGGCCACCATTCACCTCCAGGGCATCCTGGTCATCGACGCGGTGACGTTCGTCCTGGGCACGCTGCCGCTGCTGCTCTTGCGCATCCCGAAGCGGTTCCTGACGACGCCCGCCCAGGAGGAGCGGCCGTCGCTGGGGGAGTCGGTGCGCGCGGGAGCGCGTTACCTGGGCACGTCGCCGGGCCTGCTGGTGCTCATCGCGCTGCTGGCCACGAGCAACTTCTTCGTGGGCGTCGTCGAGGTGCTGGTCACCCCGCTGGTGCTCTCCCTGTCCAACGTGAGCGCGTTGGCCGCGCTCACCACGGCGGGCGGGGTCGGCCTGCTCGGGGGCAGTCTGGCGATGAGCGCCTGGGGCAGCCCCAAGCGCATGGTCTACGGCATCCTCGCGGTCCAGTTCACCAGCGGGGTGCTCTTCATCCTCGTGGGCTGTGTCACTTCCATCCCGCTGCTGACGGGCATCGCGTTCTGCTTCTTCTTCAGCATCCCGCTGGTCAACGGCGCCAGCCAGACGCTGCTCCAGCGCAAGGTCCCCCTGGAGCTGCGCGGGCGCGTGTTCGCGTTCACCGGAACGCTCACCGGCGCGATGCTTCCGCTGGCCTACACCCTCTCCGGACCGCTGGCGGACCGGGTGTTCGAACCGGCCCTGCGTCCGGGCGGTGCCCTCGCCGCGCTCGTGGGCGGCTTCATCGGCGAGGGCGCGGGACGGGGCATCGCGCTGATGTTCATCCTCGCGGGCCTCCTGATGATGCTCGTCACCGTGCTCGCGGCGCTCTCGCGGCCCCTGCGTGGACTCGATGGACCCGACGCCCCCACTGCCAGCGACGTCGCCGGCAGCCCCTGATCTCTTTCAAGACCTTCGAATCACCGGAGCCCGCACACCATGCCTCCCGTCAATGCACCCGCTGAGACCCTGACCGACCTGCTGCGCTGGCGCACCCAGCGCCATCCGGAGTCCTACGCATATACCTTCCTGCCGGACGGAGACGGCGCCGAGCAGAACTGGACCTACGCGGAGCTGGACCGGCAATCGCGCGCGGTCGCGGCGCAGTTCCAGGCGTACAAGGCCAACGGCGAGCGGGCGCTGCTGCTCTACCCGCCGGGCCTGGAGTACCTGGGCGCGTTCTACGGCTGCCTCTACGCGAACGTCATCGCGGTGCCGGCCTATCCGCCGCAGTACTTCCAATCCATCTCCCGCATCCTCTCCATCCTCCAGGATGCCCGGCCGCGCTTCGCGCTCACGACCGCCGCCATCCTGGAGACGGTGCGGGCCCTCCAGGGTGACTACCCGCAGCTCGGCGACATCCAGTGGATCGCCACGGACGCGCTGCCGGCGGGAATCGAGGAGACGTGGAAGGCGCCCGCCGTGAAGGGGGATGATCTGGCGTTCCTCCAGTACACGTCCGGATCCACGTCGACGCCCAAGGGCGTCATGGTGCTGCACCGCAACCTGATGTCGAACCAGGCGATGATCCAGCGCGGCATGGCGCTGGACGAGCAGTCCACCATCGTCAGCTGGCTGCCGCTCTACCACGACATGGGTCTCATCGGGACCGTGATGCAGGCGCTCTACAACGGCTCGCGCGCGGTGCTGATGTCGCCGTGGTCCTTCCTCCAGCGGCCGTCGCGCTGGCTGCGCGCCATCAGCCATTACCGTGCGGATCTCAGCGGTGCGCCCAACTTCGCCTACGCGCTCTGCACCCGGAAGGTGAAGCCCGAACAGCAGGAGGGGCTGGACCTCAGTGGCTGGCGGGTCGCCTTCAACGGCGCGGAGCCCGTGCGCGCGGACACGCTGCACCGCTTCGCGGAGGCCTTCGCCCCGGTGGGCTTCCAGCGTCAGGCCTTCTACCCCTGCTACGGCCTGGCCGAGGCCACCCTCTTCGTCACGGGCGTGACGCCCGACAAGGGGTTTACCGCGCGCACGGTGGACGCGGGCGCGCTGGAGAAGCACCGCGTCGTCACGGTCGAGCCGGGCACGGCGAACGCACGGCAGGTGGTCAGCAGCGGAAGGAGCTGGGGCGACTCACGCGTGCGCATCGTGGAGCCGGAGACGTTCAAGGCCCGAGCGGACGGCGAGGTGGGCGAGATCTGGGTCGCGGGTCCCCACGTCACCCAGGGTTACTGGGGCCGCGCGGAGACGGACACACAGACCTTCGGCGCCCGCATCGCCGGCAGCGACGAAGGCCCCTTCCTGCGCACGGGCGACCTGGGCTTCATGCTGGACGGGGAGCTGTTCGTCACCGGGCGGCTCAAGGACATGATCATCATCGACGGTCGCAACCACTATCCCCACGACATCGAGCAGACCGTCGAGTCGCAGCACCCGGCCTTCCGCGTGGGAAGCTGCGCGGCGTTCTCCGTCGAGCGCGACAACGAGGAGAAGCTGGTGGTGTTGATGGAGGTGGACCGCCGCTACACCCCGGCCGCCGGAGGCGAGTCCGCCCTGGAGCTGAAGCAGCTCACGCGCAAGCTCCAGCAGGCCGTCGCCGCCGCCCACTCCGTGGAGCTGCACGACTTCGTGCTGTTGCAGGCGGATGAGATCCTCAAGACCTCCAGCGGCAAGGTCCAGCGCCGCGCGTGCCGCGAGAAGTACCTGGAAGGCTCACTCCAGCGCTGGCAGGGCTGACGTCTCCCCAGGGCGCGGAAGGACGTTCTCCTTCCGCGCGCCTGCAGGAAGCCCTACTGCACGACGACCTTGCGCATCTCCACCGTGAAGGGCTCCGGCGGCAGGAACCCCGTCACGCGCGGGCTCTTCATCACCGTGCCGTCCGGATGCACGAAGGCCACCGTGGGCAGGCCCTCCACGCCCAGCTTCTCCATCAGCGCGTCCAGGTGGTCCTCGGTGTTCGTCGCGTCGATCTTGATGGTGAGGAACCGGCCGGACTCCGCCTGGGTGATGACCATGCTCGACGGGTAGGTCTCCCGGTCCAGCTCCTTGCAGGCCGCGCACCAGTCCGCGAAGAAGTCGATGAGCACCGGTCGCCCCTCCGCCTTCGCGGTCGCGAGCACCTGTTCGAACTGGCGCGGATCAAACGGCGTCTGCTTGGGCGGCATCACGTGGTGCCACTGCCAGGACGGAGCCTTCGGGGGCTGCGCCAGGCCCATGCGCACCCACAGCTCCCCCGTGGGCCGCGCGTCCAGCGCGCCGCCGCGCACCACCAGCGCGCCCACCACCAGCACCACGCCCAGCGCCTTGAAGCCAAAGTCGCGCGCGCCTTCCTTGAAGGAGCGGTGCACCGCGCCCGCCAGCACGCCCAGGGCCGTCAGCACCGCGGCGATGAGCGCCCCGGGCACCTGCCCCACCTGGTTGCCCAGCGTCTTCACCGTGTCGCGCGCCCAGGGGAAGGCGTCCTTCAGGTACGAGAACGCGAGCGCCACCAGCATGATGCCCAGCACGCTCTTCACCCACTCCATCCACACACCGCCGCGCGGCAGCCGCACCGTGAACACGCCGATGAGGAAGAACGGCACGCCGATGCCCAGCGCGTAGATGAACAGCAGCGTCGCGCCCAGCGTCGTGTTCGCGGACTTCGCCACGAACGCCAGCAGGCCCGTCAGCACCGGCCCCGTGCACGGCGCCGCCAGGAACCCGGACACGCTGCCCATCAGGAACGCGCCCGCCACGCCCGCGCCGCCCACGTGGCTCAGCTTCGTCTGCAGCGACGACGGCAGCGCCAGTTCGAACGCGCCGAACATGGACGACGCCAACAGCAGCAGGAACAGCGCCAGCACCGTCACCACCACCGGGCTGCCCAGCATGGAGCCGAACGCCTGCCCCGTCTTCGCCGCCAGGATGCCCAGCGCGCTGAACACCACGCCCATGCCCACGATGTACGACGAGGTCAGCGCCAGCGAACGGCCCCGCCCTTCCGCCTTCCGCGCGCCGAACACCGACACGGTGATGGGGATGAGCGGGTACACGCACGGCGTCAGCGCGGTCAGCAGCCCTCCCGCGAACACCACCCCGGCGCCCCAGAGGAGACTGCCGGACTCCAGGAACCGGGCCGCGTCCAGCCCGGCGCTCGGGCCCGTGGGCAGCACCCACGGCACCACGGCCACCGCGAGGCCCGCCACCACCGCGACCGCCGCCGCCGTCAGCTTCATTCCATTCATGCGTGCCTGGCTCCCCGCTCGTCCCGGATCCGGGAGGCTCCCTTCTATATGCGGAGCCCGGCGGGGCGGCTACTCCACCGGCATCGCATGAGGGGGCACCGGCACCTTCAGCCCCGCCGAGCGCGCCAGCCCCATCACCCCCTCCACCGCGGCGGCGATGTAGCCAAAGGGGTTCGCGCCATCCACCGCCGTCACGTGCACCTCGCCCATCTTCTGCTGGAAGGCCGCCGCCACCTGGGGGAGCTGCCGCGCCAGCGTCATCTGGATGACCTCCGGGCTCACCGTGTTCTCGATGTCGCGCAGCGCCTTCGCCCGCTCCAGCTCCAGGCCCTGCTGCGCCCGGGTGCGCCGCAGCTCCAGCTCCGCGATGCCGACCTCCGCCTCCGCGACGGACTGCTTCGTCAGCAGCACCTGAAGCCGGGCGGACAGGTGCTCGGCCTCCTGCCGGGCCTCCGCCAACTGGATTTCATGGCGCGCGGCCTCCGCCTCCTGCTGCCGACGCAGGCGCTCCAGCTCCACCTGGGCCTTCGCGACCTCCGCCTCCTGCGCCAGCCGCAGCTGCTCCAACTCGCCCTGGGCGCGGTTGAACGCGAGCTGCCGCTCACTGTTGAGCTGCGCTTCGGCAAGCCGGGCCTCCGCGGCCAGGGACTCCAGCCGGGCCTGTTCCTCCGCGGCCTGCGTCTGCATGCGCACCTCCTCCTGCGCGGCCAGCTTCGCGAGCGCCACCTCGCGCTCCACGGCCGTCTGCTCCTGCTGCGCCTGCCGCTCCTGCGCGAGCCGGGTGCCGGCGACGCGTGCCTCCACCGCAAGCTGCTCCAGCCGCGCCTGCTCCTCGGTGGCCTGCGTGCGCTGGCGCACCTCCTCCCGCGCGGCGAGCTTCTGGAGGTTGAGCACGCGCTCGCCCTCCGTCTCCTCGCGCCGCACGAAGCGCTCCTTCGCGAGCTCCGCCTCGCGCGCCTGCCGCTCCTGTTCGCGGCGGAAGCGGGCCTGCATGTGCTCGAAGACGGACGCGGACAGCACGCGCACGTCCTGGATTTCAATCGTGTCCAGGAGCACGCCCCAGCCCGTGTCGGTGCGGTCCTGCAACCGGCCCTGCCCGGAGAGCACGGGGGCAATCTCCCGCATCAGCTCCTCCGCGATGCCCTCCTTGCGCCGCGTGAGGCACTCCTCCACGGTGAGGTTCGCGACGAGCCGCCGCGCCGCGCCCACGAACATCTCCCGCAGCAGCTCCGCCAGCTTCTCCTGCGCCCGCTCCGGGTAGCTGAAGTTGAGCATCCGGAAGGCCACCAGCGGATCCGCGATGCGGTACACCGCGAGCCCCGTCACCGCCACGCCCACCTTCTCGCTCGTCACCTGATCCGCGGTGAACTGCAGCCGCTGGATGCTGGTGGGCACGATGGCCACCGAGTCCCCAGGCAGCTTGAAGCAACTTGCGCCCTGGCCACTCACCTCGCGCACGCGCCCCCGGCGCATGTGGATGAGGAACTCGCTGGGCCGCGCGGTGATGAGCCCCCAGCCCTTCACCTTGTCCGGATCCTCCGCCGGCTTGCCCGCCCGCCACCCGTCCGTGTAGCGGGAACGCTCCAGGCCCCCC
>NZ_RAWD01000748.1:0-395 GCF_003612065.1 Corallococcus sp. CA047B | reverse complement strand
AGTTTGTAGAGGCTGGTCTCCGCATGCGGAATGCGGACGTACTCGGCCTGCACGCCGTCGATGCGATGTCCCAGGATCCAGCCGCCCGTTTCGCAATGCGAGTACATGCCACGCCGGCAATTCGCACATTTTCCGCAAGACGAAATGCACGAGATCAGCACGTGATCACCCCGCTGTAGCGATGTCACGGCCGCGCCGACCGATTCCACCACGCCCACGCCTTCGTGGCCCAGCGTGCGCCCCGGCTCGCAGGTCGGGACGTCGCCCTTGATGATGTGCAGATCGGTGCCGCAGATGGTGGTCAACGTGACGCGCACCACGGCGTCGCCGGGTGCCTGCAACGCCGGTTTCGGCTTGTCGGCCAGGGTGATCTTGCCGGGCCCCTCGTAGACAAG
>NZ_RAWD01000747.1:0-396 GCF_003612065.1 Corallococcus sp. CA047B | reverse complement strand
GTAAGAAACACTCAATCGTTCTTGTAGCAGAAGGTTGCATGACTGCGCAAGATTGTCAAAAAGAATTATCACAATACATCAATGTTGATAATAGAGTGTCTGTGTTAGGTCACGTTCAACGTGGTGGTAGCCCAACAGGTGCGGATAGAGTTTTAGCATCACGTTTAGGTGGATATGCGGTAGACTTATTAATGCAAGGTGAAACAGCTAAGGGTGTTGGAATTAAGAACAATAAAATTGTAGCAACATCTTTTGATGAAATTTTTGATGGTAAAGATCATAAATTTGATTATAGTCTATATGAACTTGCTAACAAGTTATCTATATAAGATTTCAGGAGGAATTATAAAATGAGAAAAACTAAAATTGTATGTACAATTGGACCAGCTTCAGAAT
>NZ_RAWD01000746.1:0-397 GCF_003612065.1 Corallococcus sp. CA047B | reverse complement strand
TCCGAGCCGGGTGATCGAGTCCAGGAGTACGACGACGTCGTGGCCGAGCTCGACGAGACGCTTGGCCCGCTCGATCGCCAGCTCGGCGACGATCGTGTGGTCCTCGGCCGGACGGTCGAAGGTCGAGGCGATGACCTCGCCCTTGACCGACCGCTGCATGTCGGTGACCTCTTCGGGCCGCTCGTCGACGAGCACGACCATCAGGTGGGTCTCGGGGTTGTTCGTGGTGATGGCGTTGGCGATGGACTGGAGCACCATCGTCTTGCCCGCCTTCGGCGGCGAGACGATGAGACCGCGCTGGCCCTTGCCGATCGGTGCGACGAGGTCGATGATCCGCGTCGTCAGGATGTTCGGCTCGCTCTCCAGGCGGAGCCGGTCCTGCGGGTACAGCGGGGTG
>NZ_RAWD01000745.1:0-402 GCF_003612065.1 Corallococcus sp. CA047B | reverse complement strand
ATTAAATATAGGTAAAATCATAAATGGAATATAAATGTAACTTGCCACTACTAAAAACGCACCAGTTGTAAATAACAAATTGAATGATGGCAAATTAAATAAGTGGAAAAATTGATTAATCACGCCATCATGACTTAATAAACCTATAAAAGCATATGTCTTTAACAATAAATTTATCCATGTTGGAATAATCATTATCATTAATAAGATATTTTGAAATTTCGAACGAGTAATATAATAGGCAGCTGGATAACTGATAGCCAAGGTAATAATTGTTATTAAAGCGGCATATAAAATTGAATATGCAAACATTTTCAAATATTTTGTAGTAAAAATTTGTTGATAATTCGTGAAACTAAAATGTCCATTGATATCTAAAAATGAAAAATAAATGAGTAATAC
>NZ_RAWD01000744.1:0-406 GCF_003612065.1 Corallococcus sp. CA047B | reverse complement strand
GCTGGAGGAGGCGCGCATCCTGTTCGAGGGGCTCGTGGAGGGGAACCCGAAGGACTCGGCGGCGCACGCGGCGCTGGGCACGGTGTACCAGAAGCTCGGACGGGTGGAGGACGCGCTCACCGAGTACACGCACGCGCTGGTGGGTGATCCGCGCAATCCCGTGGCGCTGACGGGCCGGGGGGAGCTGCACCTGCGCCGGGGAGAGCGGCAGGGCTTCACGGACATCGCCAACGCGGTGGAGGTGGATCCGCACGGGGAGACGTCCGCGGGGCGCCGCGCGCGGGCCCTGGTGAAGGCCATCACGCTGGTGGCGGTGGAGAAGCTGAAGGCGGACGCGCAGACGTAGCGGGGCGGCTCGCGCGAGCCGTTGTCGGGAGCAGGGGGCCCCGCCCGATATGGGGTGGGG
>NZ_RAWD01000743.1:0-351 GCF_003612065.1 Corallococcus sp. CA047B | reverse complement strand
AGATGTATATAAGAGACAGCCCAGCGACCCAGGCCAGATGAAGCGCAGCAGCAGCCCTCCTCCCAGCAGCCCACCAAGGAAGGCCAGGCGCCAGCCGCGCTCCCCACTCACGGCCCCGAAGAGGCCCCCCGCGATGCCACTGACACCCGCGATGCGCGCGTTGAACAGCAGGAGCAGCGAAGCGCTCAACCCGATGAGGGCGCCCCCCAGCAGGGGAAGAATCAACGAGGCCATGGGAACCTTCGAAGGTGCGGGACTTCCCCGGGTCCTAACGCGTCCCGGCCCGGAGCGCACCGCGGGGGCAGGTTGAAACTTGAGCCCCCAACCACCGAGCGCTCCAGGGCACCCGCC
>NZ_RAWD01000742.1:0-412 GCF_003612065.1 Corallococcus sp. CA047B | reverse complement strand
TCACCATACATCGTCCTAGACGACGTAGATATTCAAGAAGCGGCTAAAGCAACAACAGGCAAAGTTGTTAATAATACTGGTCAAGTATGTACAGCTGGTACACGAGTTTTAGTGCCTAAAAAAATTAAAGATGCATTCTTAGCTGAATTAAAAGAACAATTTAGCCAAGTGCGTGTCGGTAATCCAAGAGAAGATGGTACACAAGTAGGCCCTATCATTAGTAAAAAACAATTTGCTCAAGTACAAAATTATATTAATAAAGGTATTGAAGAAGGTGCTGAATTATTTTATGGTGGTGCTGGTAAACCAGAAGGACTTGAAAAAGGATACTTTGCACGTCCGACAATTTTTATTAATGTAGATAATCAAATGACGATAGCACAAGAAGAAATTTTTGGGCCAGTAATGTCAG
>NZ_RAWD01000741.1:0-415 GCF_003612065.1 Corallococcus sp. CA047B | reverse complement strand
CTTGTTTGGTATTAATTATGTTATTGTTAGCGACGACCAAGATTATAGAGATGAATTAGATCAAATGTTTGATGTGAAATATCAAAGCGAAGAACAAATTGAACTTGAAGCTCAATTGTTTGTAGTTCAAATACTATTCCAATATCTTTTTTCTCAAGGTCGATTAAAAGATGCAAAGAATTATGTCTTACATCAACCACAAGAAGTTCAAGATCATCGTGTCGTACGTAATTTATTGGCAATGTGTTATTTATATCTCGGTGAATATGATACGGCTAAAGCATTGTACGAAGCACTATTACAAGAGGATAGTACAGATATATATGCATTATGCCATTATACTTTGCTACTTTATAACACTAAGGAAAATGAACAATATCAAAAATATTTAAAAATATTAAACAAAGTTGTACCT
>NZ_RAWD01000740.1:0-415 GCF_003612065.1 Corallococcus sp. CA047B | reverse complement strand
ATGCTGCTGATTCCACTGGATGCGGATTACACGATCCCGCTGCGCCGCGCCCCCGACATGCGCGACGCCTGCACGGAGGCTTACGGCACGAGCCACGCCGCTTCCGTCGTCTCGCTGCGTGAGCTGCTTGGTTTGATCGGCGCGCATGAGTGGCGCAAGAAGGGTGTGGAGATTCCCGCGCTCGGTGGTGAGCGCATTCACCCGCACTACGGCGTGTTCTCGCCGGTGCGCGGCGAATACATCGAGCTGGTGGCGAATGCGCCGTTGCCTTCCAAAACGCTAGCGTTCGATATCGGCACGGGCACGGGTGTGCTGGCGGCGGTGCTCGCCAAACGCGGCGTGAAACGCGTCATCGGCACCGATCAGGACCCGCGTGCCCTGGCCTGTGCGCGGGAGAACCTGGCGCGTCTCGGGC
>NZ_RAWD01000739.1:0-416 GCF_003612065.1 Corallococcus sp. CA047B | reverse complement strand
GCCCACCACCTTCGGCCGGTGCCAGTGATTGGGTGAACCGCAGTGCCAGGTATCACCGGCCAGATAGAACTCGTCCCCGTTACACGAATAGTGGTCACCGAGCTGGGCCAGTTGCTGATTGCCCGGCCAGTCGAAGCCGCCCCGGTCGCAGTCATGCGTCGCGTGGGCGTACCAGTTGTAGCGCCCCTCGCAGCTGCCCGAGTCGCGCCCGTTGCACCGCGCATAGCTGCACAACGTCGTGTAGCCACGTCCCTTCTCGCCCATCACCACGCGCCGCAGCCCCACGGTGTCCGGGTACTGGGACCACACGCTCACCGCGCGGCGCAGGTACATGGCCGCGGGGGCCGCCGCGTCTCCCTTGGGGAGCGCCGCGTCGAGCTCGCGATAGAGGGCGGTGAGCAGCGCGCGGTCCGCGG
>NZ_RAWD01000073.1:0-31695 GCF_003612065.1 Corallococcus sp. CA047B | reverse complement strand
CCCCCTCGGCCCGACCAGGCCCCCGGATTCCGCCGCTTCAGAAGAATCCGGCGGCGTCGCGATCCACGGAAACCGGCTCGCGACACCTGATTCCAGGACGCGTCCTAGATGCCGCGTCACCGTCACGAACTCCATCGCCGGGGCATGGCGTGCGCGGCCCGAGGACCCCCTCGACGCGCCATGCGGTCCCGCCGGCACCTAAGGAAGTGGACCGCCGCGCCGCGTCCGTCGTTTCGGACCCCACAAAGCTCGGCAGTCCCCGCCCCTCTCCCGTGGTCGCACGGGGGAGGGGTTGTTCGTTTCAGGGAGCTGCGGGCGTGAGCGTCACCAGGGTGTCCGCGACCGTCCGGCCCTGCGCGTCCGTGAAGTTCGCGCGCACCAGCACGGGGCCCGTGAGCCACCCGCCCTGGACGGGTGTGCTGAAAGGCAGGGTGACATCCACGCCGGCCGCGACGTCGGAGGCCGAACCCTCGCGCGGGAAGAAGTGCAGCGCCTCCCCCGTCACGGACGTGCCGTCCAGCGACAGGCGCGCGCGCTCCGGCGCGGTGTAGCTGAACTGCACCGCGTGGCCCTCCGCGCACGCCAGCGTCCCGCCAGGCCGCGCCTCCGCCACCACCGCCCCCGCGGGCGCGATGCAGAAGGCCCGCACGCCCCAGGCCCCCACGCCCGGAGCCGCCGAGCGCGCCTGCCACTCCGGCGCCGTCTCCTCCGGGCGCTGGAGCGAAGGCACCACGACCATCAGCGCCACCATGGCCGCCGCCGCGCCCAGCGACAAGGGCACGAGAAACGGGGACGTGAACCACCGGCGCGCGGGCTCCGCCACCACCGTGCGCGGGGCGGGGCTGGCCGCCTTCTCCATCCGCGCCCACAGCGCCTGCTCCAGGAGCGCGCTCCGGGACCGGGGCAGCGCGCGCTGCTCCAGCGCGGACTCCACGCGGGACAACCGGTCGTAGGTGTCCTGGCATGAAGGGCAGGCCGCCAGGTGCGCGCGCAGTTGTTCGAAGCCGGCCGTGTCCAGCCCCTCGGAGCCCTTCTCGAAGAGGGCGGCCATCGCCTGCTTCGCCCGACGGTCGTCACAGCCGCTCATCGTGCACCCCGCCTGAAGAAGCTCCAGCCCTGCGTCTCCAGGTCCTCCAGGTACCCCTTCGACTGGAGGAACCCGAGCAGCCTGGACTTCAACCCGAACTCCCGCCGCCGCACCTGGATGCGCGTGAGGCCCAGCGCCGTGGCCGCGTCTTCCTGGGCCACGCCCTCGCCGAAGCGCAGCTCGAACAGCCGGTGTTCCTCACGCGACAGTCCATCCTTGAACACCGCGAGCAGCCCCTCCACCTCGCGGTCCTCCAGCACCTCCGCCAGCCCGCCATCCTCGCCCGACGCCTCGGTGAGGCCCTCGAAGGGCACGTCCCGGCCCACCAGCTCCCGCTCGCGCGACTGTTCCAGGAGGACGTTGCGCGCGATGCCCATCAGGAAGTGGGCATAGGGGCGCGTGCCGTTGTAGGCCGCGCGCGTGCGCGGCTCGAAGGCGCGAGCGAAGGTCTCCAGCAGGGTGTTCTCCAGCTCCATCGCGTTCCTCAAGCGGGTGAAGGCCCCCCGCCATGCGGCCGCCTTGAGCAGGCGGGCGAGCGGCTCCGCGTGCGCGCGATACACGTCCGCCAGGACCTCTGGAGAGCCCTCACGAAAACGGCGCAGCGTGTCGTCATCCCACTCCATCCCTCAAGGGCTTACCGCGACCGTCGCGGTCCCGTCATCCGCATGTTGTCGCGAGCGGGCCCGAGTGGATTGTCGGACGTTTTCCGTGGCATCCTTTCCTGCGGCGCACCGCGCCATCTCCCCCATGCGATTGCCCTCCCACAGGACCCTGGCCCTGGGTGTGCTCCTCCTGGTGGGAACCGCCGCGAGCGCCGCGCCCGAACAGGTCCACTACGCGCTCATCGTCGCCAGCAACACGGGCACGGAGAAGTCCCAGGCCCCGCTGCGCTACGCCGACGACGACGGCGCCCGGTACTACGAGCTGTTCGCGCCCCGCTCGCGCGAGGTCGTCCTGCTCAGCGTGCTGGATGCCGACACACAGGCGCTGCACCCGGGGCTCGCCGCGAAGACGCGGCCCCCCACGCACGCCTCGCTGGCGGATGCGCTCACGCGCCTGAACGTCCGCATGGCCCAGGACCGGGCCAAAGGACAGGTGCCGGTGCTGTCCTTCGTCTTCGTGGGCCACGGCAAGCGCGGCGCCGCGGGAGAGGGCACGGTGAGCCTGCTGGACGGGCCCCTGACGCGCACGGAGCTGTTCTCGCGCGTGCTCGCGCCCAGCAAGGCGTCCTTCATCCAGCTCATCGTGGACGCGTGTGATTCGTACTTCTTCGTGCACTCGCGCGGCTCGCTGCCGGTGGGCCCCGCGTACGCGGACGCGGTGAAGGGCCTGCTGGGCGGCCGCGAACTGGAGCGCTTCCCGCAGGTGGGCGTGGTGCTGTCCACGTCGTCGGAGCAGGAGAGCCATGAGTGGAGCGCCATCCGCTCCGGCATCTTCAGCCACATGGTGCGCTCGGCGCTGTCGGGCGCGGGCGACGTCAACGGCGACGGACGCGTGGACTACGCGGAGCTGCGGGCCTTCGTGGCCGCCGCCAGCCAGGGCCTGGACGATGTGCGCGGGCAGCCGCGCGTGTTCATCCAGCCGCCCGCGCTGGACCGCGCGTTCGCGCTGACGGACCTGGGGACCGCCGCGTCGCTGGGCTACCTGCTCGTGCCCACGGGCCTGGAGGGCCGGCTGTGGGTGGAGGACGCGCGAGGCATCCGCGTGGTGGAGCTGCACAAGGAGCGCGAGCGTCCGCTGGTGGTGTCGCTGCCGGTGGGGCGGGGCTACTACCTGCGGGGCATGGGCCGCGAAGCCACGTTCAGCGTCACGCGCCCGGCGGAGGTGGTGGACGCGGGGGGCCTGGCCTGGACCGACGCCAGCGTGGCGGCCCGGGGCGCCGTGGAGGATGCCTTCCGGGACAAGCTCTTCTCCGTGCCCTTCGGACAGCGCTTCTACCGGGGCTACATGGCCAGCTTCGGCATCACGCCGCCGTCCGACGAAGCCGACGCATCGCTGGTGCCATGAGCGCGTCCGCCGCCTCCCTCCTGCTCTGGCTCGCGCAGGGCGCTGTCGCCTGCGACGCGGACACGCGCGTGGTGCTGATGCCCTTCGAGCGAGTGGCGCTGCCTTCCGCCGACGCCCGCGCGCTGGAGGACGCCACGCGTCGCGCGGTGTCCGCCCTGCCGGATGCGTGTGTGGAGTCGCGCGAGGACACCGTGGCGCGGCTGCGCGGTTCCGGCGCGTCGCTGTCGTCGTGTGGCAACACGGAGTGCCGAAGCGCGCAGGCCGTGTCGCTGGGCGCACGCAGGCTCGTGCGCGGCGTCGCGCTGGGCGTGGGTGGCAAGCGCAGCGTGGCGCTCACGGTGACGGATGCGCACGGCACGGAGACGCGCGCGCAATTCGAGGCGCCGGCCCTGACGCCGGGCGAGGCGGACACGCGGGCCCGGCAAGCGGTGCAGGAGGCCTGGGCGCCCTTGAGCACGACGACCACCGCGCGACAGGCGCCTTCACCCAAGGGTTCGCGCCTGCTGCCCAAGGTGATGATGGGCGCGGGTGGCGTGGCGCTCGCGGTGGGCGTGGGCTTTGGAATCGCGGCGCGGAGCACGGAGTCCCGGGTGTCGAAGGACGGGGGCGAGTGCGTCGCGGCCGGCGAGGACTTCTCGAACTGCTTCGCCTCACGGCTGAATGCGGGCCGGCGTCAGGCGCGCACGTCGAACGTGCTGATGGGCGTGGGCGCGCTGCTCGGACTCGGGGGCGCGGTGTCGTTCATCTGGGAGTGGCCATGAGGACGCATCGCCGTGCATCGAACGTGGTGCCAGGACCGAGCATGACGCCCGCCAGGAGAAGGCTCCAGGCAGCGCTGATCAGCGCCTTCCTCCTCACGGTGCAATCCTGCACGTTCGCGCCCGACCTCTCACGGTTCGCCACGTGTGATGCAACGGGTGGCTGTCCGACGGGCACCTACTGCCTCACCGATGTGAACCGGTGCCTGCCGGCCTGTGGCGAAGGCCGTCAATGCGCCCCCCCCATCTCCGGGGAGGACGAGGACGCGGGGACGGAGCAGGATGGCGGGACGACGCCGGATTCGGGCGATGCGGACGCGGGCGCCGTCGATGCCGGCACCGTCGATGCGGGCACGCAACCGGATGGAGGCACGACGCCGGACGCGGGCACCGCCGCGCTCTCGCTGGAGTCCAACCTCCTGCAGGGCGGCACCGAAACCGTCTACTACGCGGAGCAGCTCCAGGCCCGGGGCGGAACCCCTCCGTACACGTTCAACGCCATTGCTCAGCTCCCGGCGGGCTTCTCGCTCGGGACCGGGGGCCTGCTCACCGGCACGCCTTCGCGCGCGGGAGATGTCTTCTTCCCGGTGGAAGTCACCGACGCGAGCACCCCGGTGAAGCGCGCCAGCGGCAGCCTGCGGCTGAGCGTCCGGCCCGTGCTGCGCCTCGCGGGGCCCGCGCCGCTCGCGGACGCGCCCAGGAAGAATCCCTACACCGAGACCGTCTCCGCCACCGGAGGCAAGGCACCGTACCGCTTCGCCCTCGTCCCGGAGCAGTCGCTGCCGGCGGGGCTGACGCTGGCGGCGAACGGCGGCTTCGAGGGCACCACGGAACAAGAGGGGTTGCAGACCTTCACGGTGGTGGTGACGGACAGCGACACGCCGCCCCAGAGCGCCAGCCGCACGCTCTCCATCGCCCTCGCGGACGTCACGGCGTTCGTCAAGCTGCTCTCGCGCGGCGTGCCCGACGGTCGCGTCGGCTCCGACTACGCCTACGTCTTCCAGACGATCAGCGGTACCAACTCGTTCACGTGGAGCATCAAGAGCGGGGCGCTGCCGCCGGGCATCATCCTGGACACGCAGAAGGGCATCCTCTCCGGCAAGCCGACGGTCGCGGGCGACTTCACCTTCATGCTCGGCGTCCAGGATCTGCTGGGCAGCACCCAGCAGGGCTACACGCTGCACGTGGACTAAAGCCCACGGGCCTCACGGGTAGCGGTCCACCACCTGGATGATGCCGGTGTTGTCCTGCACCACGGAGAAGCCCTTCATGGGGCTGGGGTACGCGATGAGCCCTTCGCCATCCCGGTCCCAGCGCGAGTCCAGCAGCACGCCGCAGAAGGGCACCGACGTGGCCCCGCTCTCCGGCGTGAAGATGCGGTCATACCGGCCGAACACGCGGTGCTTCGTCACGAAGAGCCGCCCACCGATGCGCGCCTCCGGTAGCCGCTTCTCCCCTTCCCCCTGCGGCAGCGCGATGACGAAGCTGTAGTTGTACCGGGCCGGGCCCGGGTGGTCCTGGATGCTGTCCACGATGACCGGGATGCGATCTCCAATCTTCAGCCCCAGCCGCTCCATCTGGAGCTGCGCCCCGCGAGGACAGGCGCCCTCCGGCGGCATCCACTTGGGACGCGGCGGCTTCGCGGAGGCATCCGGCCCGTGCTGACACGCGAGCGCGAGCAGCCCCAGCAGGGCCCACCCTCCAGCCATCCCACGGCGCGGATGTTCGGGTCGCAAGGGGCCTCCGGTCAGAACGTACCGATGCTGAAGTGGAACTGCGTGGGGGCTTCGTTGAGCTCTTCGTCGCGGTCCAGGTTGAAGCCCACGTCGAAGGCCAGCGGGCCCACGGGCGTCACGTAGCGCAGGCCCACGCCCGCCGCGTAGCGCAGCACCTTCGCGTCGAAGAGGGTGCGGTCCTGCCACAGGTTGCCCACCTCGAAGAACAGGCCCAGGTCCACCGCCGCCACCGCGGGCACGCGCAATTCCGCCTTGCCCAGCGTGTAGAGCTCACCGCCCTGGCTCGCGGGCACCTGGCCGGAGAGCACCGCCTTCAGGTCATCCGGGCAGCCCGCGGGCGTAATCACCGCGCGGCACGCGGCCAGCCGCTGGTGGAGCACCTCGCGCACGTCCTGCGGCAGCACGCCGTCTTCGCGGAAGCCGCGCAAGCTGGACGAACCGCCCAGGTAGAACAGCTTGGAGCCGATGTTCTGCGAGCCCTGCGTCAGCGGCACGATGGTGCCCGCCCGCGCGCTCACCGCCACGCTCGCGCGGCGCCCCAGCGGCGCGTACGCGCTGACGCTGCCCGACAGCTTCACGCCGTCGATGGGGAACTCCGGCACGCGGTTGCCCGCGACGTCCGTGGGGTGCACGCTGATGCCGCGCATGAACTCCGCGCTGGTGCTGAGCACCATGCCGCGCCGGGGGTTGGCCGGATCATCCCGGAAGTCCAACGTCGCCGACGGCCGGAGCGAGTGCAGCGCGAAGTCACCGTACGGGTAGCGCAGCCGCTCCTGGTCCGCGCGGTTCACCAGCTCCAGCACGCCCGCGCGCGAGCGCAGCCGGTTGTTCTCCAGTTCGTACTGGAGCGACACGTTCACCCACGACGCCAGCGCCCAGTCCGCGCCCACCACCGCCGCGAACCGGGTGGACAGGTAGGACGGCCGGTGCACGCGCTCGCCAATCAGGTCCAACCGGGCGCCAATCTCCTGCGGCGCCACGAAGGACAGCCGGGGCTGCGACAGCGCCAGGTTGCCGCGTCCGCCCAGGCCGCTGAAGCCATCCAGGTCGGTCTCGCACGCCTCGCCGGACAGCTCGCCGGTGCTGCACCCGGTGGGCAGGCGCGAGGACGACAGCGCCTCCGCGCTCGCGCCAGCGTAGTTCACCTTGCCGCGCGCCAGCAGGTTCAGGCCCCGGCCATCCAGGTTGCGCCACGCCGTGTCCAGCGTGATGCGCGGACCGTCCACGAGGAAGTAGCCGCCGGACACCTCGCCGTCGATGCGCGGGCGCTCCTGCACCGTCACCAGCACGTCCTTGGACGCCTCACGCCGGTTGGGGTCCGCCAGCGAAATCTCCGCCTGCCGGAACAGCCCCAGCCGCGACAGGCGCCGCTGCGCATCCGCCAGCGCCTCCACCGACAGGGGGGACCCGGGCTTCAAATCCAGCTGCGCCAGCACCACATCCGGATCCGAGCGCTTCAGCCCCTGGAGCAGCACCTGCCCCACGTGCACGCGGGGCCCGGCATCCACGCGGAACGCCACCTGCGCGGACGTGCCCTCCCCGTCCACCGACACCGCGTTGCTCACGCGCGCGAAGAGGTAGCCCTCGCGGCCCATCCCCCGCTCCAGCGCGGCCTGCGCCTGCTCCACCCGCTCGAAGCTCAGCGGCATGTCCTTGGGCAGCAGCAGCGTCACCCACGACGGGTTCACCTCCGGGGGCAGGCCCTCGAAGACCGTGTCGCGCAAGAGCGCCCGGGGCCCCTCCTCCACGTCGAAGTCCGCCTCCGCCGTGTGGTGCACCGTGTCCACCGTGAGGCCGCGAAAGGTCACCAGCGCGGAGGCGAAGCCCTGCTCGCGGTAGGCCGTCGTCATCGCGTCCACGGCCTCCAGCCACAGGTCCTCCACGTACACCGTGGACGGGTCCGGCGGAGACACCACGCTCGTCCCGTGGCGGCGCCCGCGCCCCTCGGTCTCCAGCGGGTCCTCGCGCATGGGCAGCTCCAGCTCCGGCCACGTCTCCGCCACCGCCACGTGGTTGGTGAGCTGCGCGCGCAGCGCCTCCGACGACACGGCCACGTTGCCGTGGAAGCGCACCTCCGTCACCCGCAGGGGAGGCCCCTCCTCCACCTGGAAGCCCAGCACCGCCGCGTCGCCGTCCGGGCGGATCATCTCCAGCGCCCGCACGCGCGCATCATGGAAGCCGCGCCGCCGGTAGAACGCCTCCAGCCGCCGCCCGAGCCGCGCCGCCACGGACTCGTCCAGCGCCTCCTCGCCGTCGTAGTCCACCACCCGCGCCAGCAGCGTGGCCGGGAAGTGGCGGTTGCCCGTGAAGCGCAGGTGGAAGGCCGGCCCCGCCGCCAGCGGCACCGCCACGGACGCCTCGCTGTCCTCCACAACGATGATGGGAGGCCCCACCCACGCGCGCCAGTGACGGCCCTCGCGCAGGAGCACCCGCAGCCGCTCCAGGCCCAGGTCCAACCGGGCCCGGTCGAAGACCTCACCGGGCGTCATCCCCAGCGCCTCCACGAGGCGCGGCAGGGGCAGCGCGGGGCTGCCGGAGAACGTCACCTGCCGCACGCGGGTGGGCTTGCCCTCCTCCACCACCAGCGTCACCGCCACGCCGCCCGCGGGCACCGGCTGCTCCTCCACCTGGACGGAGACGGCGTCATAGCCCTTGCGCTGGTAGGCCTCGCGCACGGAGGCCGCCGCCGTGTCCAGCTCCTCCGGATCCAACGGGCCCCCCTCCAGCAGGCCGCTCGCCTCCAGCAGCTCCGCGGTGGTGAGCACGTCATTGCCCCGCACCGTCACCTGGGCCAGCTGCGGCAGCGGCGTGAGCTGGAAGACGAGCCGCACCCCGCCGGGCACATCCTCCGTGGTGGCCACCACGTCCGCGAAGCGCCCCGTGGCGAAGAGCTGCTCCACGGACTTGCGCACCGCGCCCGGCGTCAGCGCCTGTCCCTTGCGCAGGGTGACGAGCGCCGAAAGGCCCTCGGAGGCCACGCCTTCGGGCAGGTGCAGCTCCACCGCCATCACGTTGGGGACGGCGTCGTCGCTGTCGCCCGAGCCAGTGGGGGACGCGGCGAAGGCCGGCTGCGCGCACACGAGGAGCAGCACCGCGGTCAGCGCGGCTACTCGACCTCCCAGCCCAGCTTCAGCTCGAGCCCGAGGTTTCCGAACGACGCCTGGCTGTTCTCGTTGTCCCACTGGGCCTGTGCGGAAAGACGGTCGTCGAAGCGATACTCAGCGCGTGCCCGGGTACCACGCCCACTCACCGGTTGGGTCATCCCGATTTTAAGCTGCTCGGAGAGGAACTTCGACTCCAGTTGTGCGGTGGGCTCCGCCTGCCGGGTGGCGTCGTTGTAGGTGGTGGCGATCTGCAGGGACAAATCCCTGAGAACGGGGTTGCTGGGCAGGAAGCGGCGCACCTGCCGATCGAGGCCGGAGACGTTGAACAGCGCCTCCGCCGCCAGACCGTAGCTCGCCGACGCCGCCGTGTCCTTGTCCGCGCTCGTCACACCCAGCGTCAACAGCGACAGGATGTCGCCTTCGGTCAGCACTGGCTCCGACGACAGCACGATGAGGGGGTTGGCCGGCCGGCCGAACGCGTGCAGCTTCACCACGAACTCGCGCACCTGCGTCTGCGCCTGCACCTCGAACACCGGGTCGATGCCGGACGCGTCGCGGAACTCCAGCTGCCCCTGGTCGATGGTGAAGAGGTTGTTGCGGAAGAACGCCTGGCTGCCTTCCGCCGCCTCCACCCGCCCCAGCAGGCCCGGCCGCACGTCCGTGCCGGTGAGCCGCACGTCGCCCAGCAGCCGCGCCTTCGCCAGGTTGTTGTCCACGCGCACGTCGCCGAAGTGCACGTTGACGTCCCAGGTGAAGAAGGCGTCCCGGGCGCGCTCGCCGCCGCCACCCATCGCGAGCGACGGCTTCTTCTGCATCGTCTTGAGCAGCGATTCGATGTCCAGCGGCTTCTGGTAGCGCAGCTTGACGATGTCCAGCCCACCCGTGACGGTGGGCCCGGTGGGCGGACCCACCACCTGAAGCAGGCCGGACACGGTGAGCGGCAGGTCCTCCGTCATCCGGTACGGCACCGCGTCCAGTTGCAGCGTCAGCGCCAGCCGCTTGGGCACGAAGCGCTCCAGCCGGATGTCGCCTCGCGCGGACACCTGCCCCTCGTTCACCTGCGCCTGCAGGTGCTCCAGCAGCACGCGCTGGCCCGTCATCTCCAGGCGTCCGGACATGGCGCGCACGGTGAGCGGCAGGTCGCGCATGGACATCCGCACGTCGGACAGCTCCGCGGTGCCCACCACCGACGGCGCGTCCAGCGGGCCGGTGGCCTCCGCGTCCACGCGCAGCTGGCCGCCCACGCGCTCCATGCCCGGCAGGAGCGGCTCCAGCAGCCGCACGTCCATGCGCCCCTCGCGCAGGCTCATGTTCATCCGGGTCCGGCTCATCCACCCGCCCAGCGTCACGTCCACCGACGCGCCGCTGAAGCGGAAGGGCTGCACGTCCAGCCGGCCTCCGGCGTAGGCCAGCACGATGGGCGCCTGGTTGCGCCCGCGCAGGTCGCCCCGGGCCAGCGTCAGCTCCCGCAGCGTGGCCGCCACCTGGTACGCGTCCGGCTGCAGCAGCGGGCCCTGCAGCGTCACCCGCCCCGCGAGCGTCCCGGTGACGCCCGCGAGCGCCGGCACCTGGGGCAGCAGCGGGCGGATTTCGGGCAGCAGCAGGTCCAGCGTGGACTCGAAGAGGTAGGGCTCCTTCACCGTCATGGACAGTGAGCCCTGCGCGTCGCGGAACGGATGGCCGGTGATGCGCAGCGCCTTGCCGTCCTGGTGCAGCGTCAGGTCCATGGCGCCCAGGTCGCGTGACGCGAAGGTGATGCGCGGGCCCTTCAGCGTGGCCCGGATGTCCGGCTTGTCCGCCGTGCCCGCCACGGTGCCCGCGAGCGCCAGCGTGCCCTGGATGCCCATTTCCTCCGCGGTCTCCGGGCCCACGGCCTCCGACAACGACAGGTTCTCTCCGCCGAAGCGGTAGTCCAGTCCGCCCGCGAAGGCGAAGGTGCCCTCCACCCAGGTGCGCCCCAGCCGGCCGTCCAGCACGGTGCGCTCCAGCACCATCTCCTTGCCATCCACGAAGCGCAGCCGCGCGGCGCCCGCGCCGAGCCGCCGCCCCAGGTACGTGGTGTCCTTCAGGTCGAAGGCCACCAGCCCCTCCAGCTTCTCCAGCGGGCTGTCTATTTCCACGCGCCCGGAGGCCGCGCCGCCGAACTGTCCCTGGATCACCGCGATGGACGGACTCAGGCCCGCCACCAGGTCCACCAGGTCCTCGGTGCGCCCCTGCGGCACGTTCAGGTCCAGGCGCAGGTGCAACAGCCGCGCGAACGTGAGCGCGCCCTTGCCGAAGTACTGCGTGCGCCCCTTCTGCCCGGTGAGCGAGGGGAACGACAGGACGCCCTTGGAGTACGACAGCTTCCCCTGCGTCACGCCCAGGTTGAAGCCCCAGAAGACGAAGTCGCGCAGCGACAGCGACGCGTCCACCTTCACGTCGGCGAGCGGCCCCACGACGGAGTAGTTCACCGACCCGCGTCCGGCCCACGGCAGCTCCGCGATGTGGCCGAAGTCCGACAGCTCCACCTCGCCGTTGCCCTGGATGTCCAGCCCCCGCGCGGTGTCGAAGTACAGCGTCACCTCGCCGTGCACGCGGGACTTGCCCGACTCCACCGTGAGCCGGGAGAAGGACACGCGGTCGCTCTGCAGCTTCACGGTCGTCTGCGCGCGGCCCTTGTCGAAGGTGAGCAGCGTCTTGCCGGCGCGCGCCGGCGCATCGAACGCGCGCGTGGCCAGCGTGAAGTGGCCGGTTCTCAGGTCCAACGGCCCGGACAGCGAGGGCCGGGGCAGCAGCGTGCCGGTGAGGTGCGCGTTCGCGGACGCGGGGAAGTCCACCCAGGACCCGGCCACGCCCGCGCGCTCCAGGATGCGCCCGAACGACGCCTCCTCCGTCTGGAGCGTCAGCTCCACCGGCAGCTCCGGCGTGAGCTTGAGCGCGCCGGACAGCTTCACCTTGCCCCCACCCAGCGGGGCCTCCAGCGACTCCACGCGCACGCGGTCCCCCGCGTACGACAGGCGCGCGGTGAGGCTCAGCGGGCCGTACTGCTCATAGGCCAGGTTGCTCGCGGACACGTCCGCGCCCACCGCCAGCGCGGAGGGCTTCCCGGACAGCGACAGGCGCGTCCACAAATGCCCGGTGGCGGGACGAGGCAGGAGCTTCGCCTGAGACAGCGTGCGCAGCGGCAGGAACACCTGCGCGTCCAGCGCGAGCGTGGGATGGCACAGCGTCTCCACCCGTCCGGACACCGTGGCGGTGATGTCGTCGAGCGTCACCTCCGCGCGCTCCACGTCGAGCAGCCCCTCGTCCGGATCCAACGCGCCGGTGAAGGCCAGTTGCCCCAGCGCCAGCTCACCGCCGCCCGCGCCCAGGCGCACCACGCCCCGCCGGGCGCCGACCTCCAGCTCCATCACGCCCCAGCGCTCCACCCACCCCACGTCCAGGTTCTCCACCTCCACGCTGCGGCCCTCGGGCAGCGCCAGCCGCACCTCCGCGCCGGTGATGCTCATGCGCCCCACGCCCACGCGCTCCAGCGGCGTGAGCGGGCACGTGCCGTCCGAAGCGGGCTTGTCGGGGGAAGGCTTGGACAGGTCCAACACCACGCGCGGATGGCGCACGCTCACGCGGCCCAGCACGAAGCGGCGGGACAGGGGCGACAGGAAGCCCAGCCCCACCTCCGCCTCGTCCGCGGCGAACAGCGGCGTGTCCGAACCGGGCGCGAACACCGACACGCCGCGCAGCACCACGCGCGAGCCCAGCGGATCCAACTCACACCGGCCAATGCCGACGTCCAGGCCCAGCAGGCCCGGCAGGTTCCTGCGCGCCACCGTGCAGGCGGCGTCCCAGGTGAACGGCTGGCGCAACAGCAGGATGCTCCCCGACACCGCGAGGAGCATCAACAGCAGCGCCTTGCGCGCACCGTTGCGGCTGGGGGGAGACAAGCCCCTAGAGCTTACCGAGTCCCTCGAGGTAGCGGTCGATCTCCGCCAGATCGATTTTCGTGTTCGCCGTCCGGGGCAGCGACGAGGCGGGCGCGCTCGCCCGCTCGCTCTCCTGGGAGGCAGCCGAGCCACCCTTCAGGCCCAGGTTCGTCCCGATGCGGTGTACCAGCTCCGCGTCGATGGACTCCTGCCGCGCGAGGAACGCCTCGAAGAGGGCGTTGTCGCACAGGGTGTTGATGACGCGCGGCGTGCCACCAGAGTGCTCGTGCACGGCCAGCAGCGCCTCTGGCGTGAAGGGCATCCGCGGGCACCCGGCCAGCCGCAGCCGGTGCTTCACGTAGGCCTCGGTGGACTCCGCCGTGAAGGGCTCCAACTTGTAGCGGAGCGCCACGCGCTGGGCGAGCGGCGGGTCCAGCTTCAGGTTCTTTTCAATCTCCGGCAGGCCGAAGAAGACGAAGGAGATGAGCTTGCGCTCGGGGACCTCCAGGTTCAGCAGCCCCCGGAACTCCTCCATGATCTCGCGCGTCTCCAGCATCTGCGCCTCGTCGATGAGGACGACGGCCTTCTTGCCGGACTCGTAGATTTGCAGCAGGCGCTGGTAGAGCTGCGACAGCAGCGCCAGCTTCTCCTGGGCCGGATTCTCCACGCCCAACTGGAGCGCGATGCGGCGCAGCAGCCACTGGGCGGTGATGCCCGAGTGGATGATGACCAGCAGCGCGGCCTCGTATTCGGACTCGGGCAGCGAGTCGAGCATGCGCCGGGCGAGCGTCGTCTTGCCCGCGCCGATGTCGCCCACGAGGATGGACAGGCCCTTCATGTAACCCACGGCGTGCATCAGCCGGGTGAGGGCCTGCGAGTGCTGCGCGGAGTTGTAATAGAAGCGGCTCACCGGAGCGTTGGAGAACGGCTCCTGGGTGAGTTCGAAGAAATCGAGGTAGGTCGTCATGGGCTCGCCGGGCCTCGCGGGGACGCGCTACACGTACCCTACTTTACGAGCCTTCGGCGCGCCCGCGGCAGGCACCGGCGTCGGAGTGGCGGCGGGCGCCTTGCTTCCGGCTCGGGGCAGCGGGTCATCCTCGGGCGCGGTCACCGCCGACAGGCGCGTCACCTGCGACCCCACGTCGCGGTACTTCGCGTCCATGGCGGCCACGCGCTGGAAGTGGAAGAGCGCCTTGCCCGGTTCGTTGAGCGCGTCGTAGGCGCTCGCCAGCTCGAAGCCCAGGGCCTTGGCGACCTCCCCCACCGCGAGCACGTTGCCCAGGCCTTCCTTGAACACCTGGACGGACTCGTCCGGGCGGCCGCGCAGCGTGTGGAGCATGCCAATCATCGTCAGGCAGTCCAGCTCGCGCTTCGTGCCCGCGCTGCCCTGGCGCGCCACCTCGAACTCGTGGACGGCGTCGTCCAGCAGGCCCATCTCCTTGTAGGCGATGCCCAGGTCGTAGTGCGTGTCCACGTCCTCGGGCTTCACCACCTTCGCCAGGCCCTTCTTGAACTCGGCGAAGACCTCGTCCACCGAGTACTGGAAGTCCTCGTCCGCAGGGGGCACCGCCGCCAGCGACTCGCCGCCCAGGTCGTCCAGCTCGCCGGCCAGCTGCGCCGCCAGGTCGAACGCGTCGCCGCCGGACTCCTCGCCGAGCGACGCCTCCGTCACCGGCTGCACGGACGGCACCGACAGGGGCTCCGCCGGAGCGTCGTCCTCGGGGGCCGCGCCACCACCGGCCTCCGCCTCCTCCAGCCGCGCCATCAGCTCCCCGGCGCGCACGTGGCCCGGGAAGGCGATGGCGATGGTCTCCAAAATCTCCCGCGCCTCTTCGAGCAGCCCCTGGTCCAGGAAGAACGACGCCTCGTCGCACTCCTCGGCGGCGGGCTCCTCCTCCGGCTCCGCTTCGGGCTCGGGCTCCGGCGTATCCGCCAGCGCCTCGGGCTCCGGCTCGGGCTCCGGCTCGTCGTAGCCCGTCGTGTCCAGCGGCGCGAGCACGAGGTGCGCGGCGGTGGGCTCGTCGTCGTCGTCGCCCAGCTGCGAGCCCGCGTCGTAGGAGTCCGGAGCGGCGTACTCCTCCAGGCCGCCGTCCTCCAGCGCGGATGCATCCAGCGGCGCCAGCCCCACGCGCGTGGGCGCGTCGTCGTCCTCGCCCAGCGACATGCCGGGGTCGGAGAACGCCGCATCCTCGTCGTCCAGGGTCGCGACCTGCAGCGTGTCCGGCGCGGCCTCGTTGAGCAGCGCGCGCGACGGGGACAGCACGCGCGTGGGCGGCGGCTCCTCCTCGTCGCCCAGCGACATGCCGCCCGCGTCGTCCGCGAGCACCATGGGCTCGTCGCCGCCAGAGGGGTCGTCGAACGAATCCGCCGCGTACGACAGCGCGTCGTCCGGGCCCACCAGCGGCTCGTCCTCGAAGCCGGACTGGGAATCCCCCAGGCCCGGCTCGTCCGCCAGCACCAGCGCGTCGTCGTCCGAGCCGACGACCAGGTCGTCCTGCGGGGGCAGGTCGTAGATGGCGTTCTCGGAGGAGCTGATGGGCTCCCCCATCACCGCCTCCTCGCCGCTCAACGTGGTCTCTGCGACCTCGTCGTCGACGATCTCATCCGAGTCCGTCCCGTGGCTCAGCGCCGCCAGCGCCAGCTCGTCGCCCTCGGGCTGCGCGAGCGCGTCGTCCGGCGGCTCCGCGACGAGGATCTCATCGTCGTTGGAGTCCACCAGGATGGCGTCCTCCTCCAGCGACTCCACGCCCGGCGCGGCCACCGGCGCCACCACCCCACCCTCCGCGCGCAGCACGGACAGGAAGGCCGGCACCTCCGGGTGCGCAGGGTTCTCCTGGAGGATGCTCGCCAGGTACGGCTGCGCGCGCTGCACGTCCGCGCGGCGCGTGCACAGGCGCAGCACGTTGAGCAGCTGCTCCGACGCCTGCGCGCCGTTATTGGCCGCCACGTAGATGTGGTACGCCTTTTCGTGCGCGTCCAGGTTCTCCGGATCCACCGCGAACACCTTGCGGAGGTGCTCGAGCGCTTTGTCGTGGAGCCCGTACTTCACGTAGACGTCGGTCTCCGTCAGCAGCTTCGCCAGCTGCTCGCGGCTCATCCCCGCGGGAGGCGGCGCCACGGCGGCCGGGGGCGGCGCGGCGGGCGCGGGACGCGAAGGCTGCGCGGCGGCGGGCGCGTTCCACTGGGGCGCGTCATCCTCCTGCGCTGAAACGGGCGCGGGCTCCGGCTCCGGTTCGTCCACGGGCCCGCGGCGCGCGAGCAGGTCCGGATCCTGCGGATCCAACAGCTCGATCTGCGTCCACACGCCCTCGGACTCGGCGGTGCGACCGCGCTCCTGGTGGATCTTCGCCAGCTCCTTGTAGACGGACACCGTCTTGGAGACCTGGCCCAGCCCCTGGAACGCCTGCGCCAGGAGCGTCAGCGTCTCCACGTCGCGGCCGTCCGCCTTGAAGCACACCTGGAGCTTGGCGAGCGCGCGCTTCTGGTCGCCGCGCTGCAGGTACGACGCGGCCAGCTCCTTGGCCAGCGGCAGGTTGTCCGGCTCCAGCGCGGAGAGCCGCTCCGCGACGCGAAGCCAGTCGTCCGCGCGGCTGTTGCGCTTGAGGTACTCGGCGGCGCGCTTGAACTCCTGCGCCGCCTCCTTCGTCATGCTCTCGCGCGCGTACAGCTCCGCGAGCTTGATCTTCGACGCCACGTTCTCCGGGTCGAGATCCACCATCTTCTTGAGGGTGTCGAGGCTCGCCTTGGTATCGCCGGCCTTGTCGTAGTGGTTGGCGACGATCTGGAAGTACGCCATCGCCTCCGACATCAACCCCAGCTGCTGGTGCAGCTCCGCCAGCTTGAGGTTCACCTCCAGCAGATTCGGGTTGAGCTTGAGGACCTGCTTGTAGAGGGCGACGGCCTTGAGGAAGAAGCCGTCCGAGGAGTAGCTCTCCGCGACCTTGGTGAAGAAGTGCGCCGCCTGCGCGTTGTCATTCTTCTTCTGGTACAGCTCCCCCATCTTCTGGAGGACCCGGATGTCCTTCGGGTCGACCTCCAGGACCTTCTGGTACTCCTTGATGGCCTTGTCGTACGCGCCCTTCGCGACCAGCTTCGCGGCGGCTTCGATGATCTTGTTCTTGTCCATCGAGCGAGCGCTTCCGACAGGCAGAAACCCCGAGGAACTTCGCGGGTTTCAGTCCTTCTCTGGGGGGGAGGTTCGGAGGCTAACGGAATCCTCCGACGCGGGTCAAGAAACAGCCTGCCATCCCCCCGGGGCGGATCACCCGCCCGGACGGTCGTCCGCCCGGCGGGCTGCCCGGTGCGGACCCTGCGTGCGCTACGGCGTCTCTTCCACGGCCTTGCGCAGCCGCCGGGACCCGGTCTCGCTGGCCAGCAGGCGCTCCACGAAGCGCGTGTCGTAGTTGCCCTCCTGGAAGGCCTCCTCCGCCAGCGCGGCCCGGTGGAACGGGATGTTGGTGCGGATGCCCTCCACCACGTACTCGGAGAGTGCCCGCTGCATGCGGCGGATGGCCGTCTCGCGGTCCTCCGCGTGGACGATGAGCTTGGACAACAGGCTGTCGTAGTGCGGCAGCACCGTGTAGTTCTCGTACGCCGCCGAGTCCACCCGCACGCCGTAGCCGCCCGGCACGCTGTAGCCGGTGATCTTCCCCGGCCAGGGCGCGAAGGTGACGGGGTCCTCCGCGTTCACCCGGCACTCGATGGCGTGCCCGCGGATCTGGATGTCCTCCTGCTTGAAGCGCAGGGGCTCGCCGTAGGCCATGCGGATCTGCTCGCGCACCAGGTCCACGCCCATGACCAGCTCCGTCACGGGGTGCTCCACCTGGATGCGGGTGTTCATCTCCATGAAGTAGAACTGCCCGTGCTCGTCGAGCAGGTACTCGATGGTGCCCACGTTGTTGTAGCGCAGCTTCTTCATCGCGTTGACGGACACCTCGCCCATCTTCTGGCGAAGCTCCGGCGTGAGCGCGGGCGACGGGCACTCCTCGATGAGCTTCTGGTGCCGGCGCTGCACCGAACACTCGCGCTCGTTGAGGTGAATGATGTTGCCGTGCTCGTCCGCGACGATCTGGATTTCGATGTGGCGCGGCTTCTCCACGTACCGCTCGATGTAGAGGTCGCCGTTGGAGAAGCTGGCCAGGGCCTCCGCCTGCGCGGTGGAGAACGCCTGCGCGAGCACACCCGGCTCGCGGACGATCTTCATGCCCTTGCCGCCACCGCCCGCCGCCGCCTTGAGGATGACCGGGAAGCCGATCTCCTTGGCGAACGCCTCCGCCTCGCGAGGGTCCTTCACCACGCCGGGGCTGCCGGGGAGCAGCGGCATGCCGGCCTCCCGGGCCGCGCGGCGCGCACTCACCTTGTTGCCCATCAGCCGGAGCATCTCCGGACGCGGACCGATGAAGCGGATCTTGCAGTTCTCGCAGACCTCCGCGAACTCGGCGTTCTCCGACAGGAAGCCGTAGCCCGGGTGGATGGCGTCCGCGCGGGTGATCTCCGCCGCGGAGAGCAGCTGCGGCACGTTGAGGTAGCTCTCCTTGGACGGAGGCGGCCCGATGCAGACCGCTTCGTCCGCGAAGCGCACGTGCAATGCGTTGGCGTCGGCGGTGGAGTGCACCGCCACGGTGGCGATGCCCAGCTCACGGCATGCGCGGATGACCCGCAGGGCAATTTCCCCGCGGTTGGCGACCAGTACCTTCTTGAACACGTCCGTGCTCCTTGAGAGGGCCTGGGGCGCATCCGGCCCCAGTTCGGGCCGGACGCACCTTCAACAACGGGCTCAGGCCGGCTCGATGCGGAACAGCGCCTGGCCGAACTCCACCGGGCGACCGTTCTCCACGAGGACCTCGGCGATCCTGCCGGAGACCTCGGATTCGATTTCGTTCATCAACTTCATCGCTTCGACAATGCAGAGCACCTGCCCCTTGCGCACCACCGACCCGGCGTCCACGAACGCGGGCTGGTCCGGCGCGGGGGTCCGGTAGAACGTCCCCACGAAGGGGCTGGTCACCAGGTGGCCCGGCTTCTCCGCCGGCTTCTCCGGGGCCACCGCCGCGGGGGACGCGGACGCTGCGGGCGCGGACGCACGGGGCGCGGGCGCGGCGTACTCCACCGGCGGCGCCACCGTCACGCCGGGCCCCGAGGACCCGGTGTGGTGCACGATGGTCGTCTCCGGCGCGTGACCGCGGCGGATGTAGAGCTTCTCCGGACCCCGCGTCCACACCAGCCGGGTGACGTCCGAGGCCTCCAGGATCTCCACGATCTGCCGCAGGGCCTCCACGTCCAGGGACGTGGTGCCCGCGTCACGCCCGGACGCCGCGCTCGCGGGCGTGGCCGGCCGGGTTGCCTTGCGCTTCGTTGCCATTCCAGACCCCTCCGGGTGTCGACAGGTGAAGACGGACGGTGACTAGCCCGCCGTGGACACGCGGGTGAGGTACTTGCCACCTTCGCGCGTGTCGATCTTCAGCACGTCGCCCTCGTTGATGAACAGGGGAACGTTGACCGTGAAGCCGGTCTCCATCGTGGCGGGCTTCATCGCGCCGGACACGGTGTCGCCGCGCACGCCCGGATCGCACTTGGTGACCTTCAGGTCCACCGAGTTCGGCAGGCCCACGGAGATGGCCTTCCCGTTGTAGTAGAGCACCTCGACCGGGGTGTTCTCCTTCAGGAAGTTCTTCGTGTCCCCGAGCACCTTCGCCGTGATGAAGGTCTGCTCGAAGGTCTTCTTCTCCATGAAGTAGTACTCGTCGCCCGTGGAGTAGAGGAACTCCATGTCCTTCTGCTCGATGTCGGGCAGACCCACCTTGTCACCGGACTTCATGGTGGGCTCCAGCATGCGGCCGGAGATGAGGCTGCGGATCTTGGTCCGCACGAACGCGGAGCCCTTGCCCGGCTTCACGTGCTGGAAGTACTCGATCACGAACGGCTCGCCGTCGATCTCGATCTTCAAACCATTGCGGAACTCGGACGTATCGACAAAACCGGCCATGGGGACCGACTCCTTCGGACAGACAAAAACGATGAAAAGTCCGGGGTGTCTAGCCCATGCCCTGAGTCCTGCAAAGGGGAAAGCAGCGGCACGGTGCGTCGCCGGGCAGGCAGGACGGCCCCTGCCCGGACGACTGTCCGCTACAGCTCCGCCTTCACATTCGGCGCCGTCACGCGCAGGACGTAACGGCCCTTGCCGAAGTTGCCGTCCGCGCGCAGCGCCAGCACCAGGAAGTAGTCCGGCGTCAGCAGGCGCATCACGGTGAGGACCTTCTCGCTGTTGACGCTCACTTCCGTGACCGTGCCCGTCTTGAGGGACTCGGCCGCGTTCTTCAGCTGCGTCAGCAGGTTGGCGTACTCCACCCAGGTGCCCGTGACGTCCAGCTCCGCGGCCTCGTCCTTCTGGAACGTGTCCACGGAGATGCCGTCGAAGCCCATCACGCTGCACGCGAGGGCTCCGTCCACCTGGTTCACCACCGATTCAAGGTGCGTGCGAAAGGACATGGTCATCCCAGGCGGGCGGCGAGCGCCCGCGGGTCAGATGCAGGTGGGGTAGTTGCCGTCCTGACCACCGGAGGAACCACACGGGGCCACCGGCTCCGCGACCGTTCCCGGAGCGCAGGCGGGAATGCCCTGGTCCTGGTTGAAGGCCCGGAAGGTGTAGACGTAATCGTTCGACTCGAACGAGCCGCTGCCCGCCGCGTAGCGGCCCGTCAGCTTGATGGTGACGGTCACCTGCACCGGTTCGCCCCCGGGGGAGACCGCGTCCAGCAGGGCCTCCGCGGACTCCTGGGTCAGCAGGCTGAGCACCAGCCGGTTCTGCTCCGAGCCGGGGTTGAGGGACGCCGTGTAGTTGATCGTCTGGTCGGGGATCCGGACGTTCGGCGTCGTCTCATACGACAGCTCCACCGTCTCCACGATGGCCGTGCCCTGCCCACCCGTGGTGGGCTCCGGATCCAACGGGGCGCCGTTCACCTCCAGCGGGGTGTTGGTGTAGCTGGAGTTGACGAACAGCCCCAGCACATAGCTTTGACCGTAGGCCAGGTTGAGCGACCCGGCCGCACGGGAGGCCGAGTCATCATCGAGCGAGCACTCCGCGCTCGGGACCTGGCTGGAGAGGATTTGAATGACCGGCGGGCTTTCGGAGCACCCGCACAGGCCCAGCGCCAGGGACGCCGCGACAAACAAGGGCTTCATTGGAATGAGTCTCCCAATCAGGCGGCAGGCCTCTAGAGGCTCTGCGCGATGGTCTGCCGGTTGAGGATGCGGGGCGTGATGAAGATGAGCAGTTCCTGGCGCTCATCGGTCTCGGAGGTGCTCCGGAAGAAGAAGCCCAGCACGGGGATCTTCGACAGGAAGGGCACCGAGTCCCTGGAGGTGCTGCCCCGGCGCACGTAGATGCCACCGATGACGGTGGTATCGCCGTCCTTCACCAGGACCTGCGTGTTGGCCTCCTTGCGCTGGATGGACGGCTGTCCGTTGGCGCCCGTGTTGGACGGGTCCGGCTGGTTGTTCTGGGCCTGGATGGACATGAGGATGCTGCCGTCCTGCGTGATGTGCGGCGTGACTTCCAGGGACAGACGCGCTTCGACGAAGGTGGTGTTCACGCCGCTCGCCGACGTCTGGCTGAACGGGATGGACAGACCCTGGCTGATGCGGGCCGTGTTGTTGTCCAGCGTCGTGACCTTGGGCGACGAGATGGTCTTCACCGCGCCCTCCGTCTCCGCCGCCGACAGGCGCAGGTTGAGCTGGAGCGCGCCGCCCGCGGAACCGAAGGCGAAGCCCATGGCACCACCGATGCCCTGGCCCACGGCCGCCGGCAGGTTCACCGCGAAGTTGGGCGTCGCCGGGAGGCCCGGAGCCGCGCCCGAAGAGCCACCCGTCACGCCGACGGTGCTGGGGAAGATGAGGCCGGTGGGGTTGCCGGTCGCCGGCGACAGGCGCGCCTGACCGCCCCACTGCACGCCCAGGTTGCGGCTGAAGGTGGTGCTCGCCTCCACGATGCGGCTCTCGATGAGCACCTGCGGCGTCTGCGTGTCCAGGCTGCGCACCAGGGCGCGCGCCTTCTCCGTGTTGGAGCGGATGTCCTTGATGATGAGCACGTTGGTGCGCGTGTCCACCGTCACCGAGCCACGGTCGCTGAGCACGTCCTTCACCCGCGACGACATGTCACCGGCCACCGCGTAGTTCACCGGCACCAGGCTGACCAGCAGGTCCTCCTGCTGCTGCAGGGACTTCTTGCGCTCCTGGCGCAGCCGCGCCTCCTCTTCCAGCGTCTTCAAGGGCGCGATGCGGATGATGTTGCCCACCTGCTCCTGGCCCAGCTGCTTGGTGCGCAGGATGAGATCCAGCGCCTGGTCCCAGGGAACATTGCGCAGGCGGATGGTCACGCGGCCCGACACGTCGTCGGCCACGACGATGTTGCGCTTGGAGATCTCCGCGATGACGCGCAGCAGGTTCTGGATCTCGATGTCCTTGAACTCGAAGGACACGCGCTTGCCACGGTAGCGCGCCTGCTGGGGCGCGCCCTCCGCCGCGTACGCCGGGGCCTCGGCCGTGAAGCCGGCGGTGCGCTGGGTGACCGCCACCTCCTCCGTCTTCACGCCCTGCACGTCCAGCCGCCAGCTCAGGGTGTTGGCACCCTGGGTGACGTTCTCCTCGATGGCGCCGTCGGCGGCGACCACCACGCGCACCTTGCGGCCCTCACCGGGGACGCTGAAGGCGCTGATCATCTTCACCGGCGTGTCCAGCGCGCTGGTGTCCAGGCTGCGCTCCAGCTTCTTGGGCAGCCGCGCGTTGTCCAGCGTCAGCACCGCGCTGCGCGGATCCGGCCGGTCCACCTTCCACGTCGTCGCGCCGGACAGCTTCAGCTGCACGCGGCCACCGGAGGCGCTCTCGTCGAAGGACAGGTCCTTGACCTCCACCACCTGGGGCTGCGGGGCCGCCTGGGCCACGACGGCCGGCGCGGGCTGCGGCTTCGCCGCCTCCACGGGCAGCGGCTGCGGGCGCAGGGGTTCGGTCTCCGCCACCGCGTCGCGGGACGTGGAGGGCTTCGGCTTGCGCGCCACCGCGGCGCCCAGCACCACCTCCAGGCCGCGCTCGGAGCGGTCCACGCGGTAGGCGGGCATGTCGCCCTTGGCCACGAGGACCAGGCGCACCTTGTCCTCATGGGCGCCCACGCGCACGTCCTTGAGCAGGGAGCCCTTCACCTTGGGCGCCTTCGCGCTCAGGCCCACGCCGTAGACGTCCACGGCGAGGCGGGGGGGATCCACCAGCTCCAGGACCTCGTAGCGCGCGATGTCGCCATCGGTGCCCACGCGCAGCGCGTCGCCGTCCAGGGACAGCCGGGTGATGCGCTGGGCCGGGTGGGCCACCTCGCGCTCATCCGCCTCCGTGGCGACCACGTTCTCGCGGCCCGGCGCCTGGGACGGAGCGGCCTTGGCGGCAGCGCCCTCCTCCGGCACCACGGCCACCATCGCCTCCACGACGGGAGCGGGCGCGGCCTTCACCGGCGCGGGCTTCGGCGCGGCGGCGACCGCCACCGGCTCCGCGGGCTTCGGCGCGGCGGCCACCGGCTCGGCCGGCTTCGGCGTCGCGGGTGCCTGGGCGGTCACGGCGGCGGGGGCCACCGGGGAGCCGTCCACGGAGATGACGACGCGGTTGCCCTCGGCGCGCACGTCGTACTGGGACGCCTGGTCGAGCGCCACCAGCACGCGGCCCACGCTGGCGCGGGCGTCGGAGAACTGGGCGGCCACCACGCCGGACACCGGACCGGTGCCGTCATGGTGTCCCTTGATGCCCGTGGCATCCGCGGACGACAGGTCCACCACCAGCCGCTCCGGCCCACTGAGCCGGAAGACGGTGAAGGTAGGCGGCCGGGTCCCGGTCACCACGACCTGGGCACCCGCTCCCGTCCGCGACACCTGCAGGTCGCGCAGCGTATTCAGATCCGCGCCGTACACCTTGGCGCTTGCCAGGACGACCGCCCATGCGGTCGCCATGATCCACTTGCCCCTCGTCACAGCGCTCTGCTCGAGCATGCGTCCCCTCAACAAGTTGGTAGCGGGCGACTGCCCGCGGGCGCGCCGTGGGGCGCTACTCCCAGTTCTTGCCCGTCATCAGGTTGTAGGCGGGGTCCTTTACGCCATCTGCCTTGAGGTGCAGGCTCACCGGATTGCTGATGAGCTCGCCCTTGGCACCCGTGAAGACCTCGGTGACGGTGACCGAGTCCCGGAGGATCTGGGTCACCTTACCGCCCTGGCGCCCCACCCGGGTGTTACGCCGGACGATGTGGCCCCGGCCCAGCGGATCCTCCACCATCGCCAGCGGACTGGCGTCCCCCGTCACGACCGCCACCAGCTTGAGCTGGTCGAGGTCGAACACGCACAGGGGTTCGTTGCAGGCGCGCTCCGGTGCATCCCGCGCCACCGGTCCCAGCTCCTCCAGCGGACTCCGGAACGGATCCCGCTTGCCCACGGGACTGTAGGTGTAGACGAATCCTGGCACCGTCGACACCTCCGCCTTCACCGTCACCGGTGCCACGGCGGGGGCCGCGGCCTTGGGTTTGGCGGAGGCATTGCTGGCCTTGGGCGTCTCCCCACAGGCAGACAGGGTCAGCACCAGCACCGCAGCAGTCATCGTGGACTTGAACGTCTTCATCCGCGTCATCCCTTGTCGCCCCAGTTGCAGGGCGGATCAAGTTTCTAGTTTTTCTTCTTCTCTGCGGTCTTCTTCTTGGGGTCGACGGCGACGGCCTTCGGATCGACGAAGCGGAACGTGGTGGCCAGGAAGCTGCTCTGGAGGACCACCTTCTCGTTCTTCAGCGTCGCCCCATCCAACTTGATGTTGTTGACGTTCACGATGCGGCGCATGTTCGCCATCTCCTGCAGGAACATGGCGATCTCGTGGTAGTTGCCGCTCACCGTCATCTTGATGGGGATGCGCGCGAAGAACTCGCCGCCGCTGACGTACTCCTTGTCAGGCTCCACGCGGGCGATCTCCAGTCCGGACTTCTTGCCGATGTCGTTGATCTGCGCGAGCAGCTCTTCCATGTCGCGCCGCTCCGGCAGCTCCGTGAGGGCCTCCGCCAGCTTCTGCTCCAGCACGTCCATCTCGCGGCGGCGCTCATTGAGGTTCTGGGCGATCTCGCTCTTCTCCGCGAGCTCCAGGTCCAGCTTGCGGCGCTCCGCCGCCCGGGCGGTGATGGCCTCTTCCGTCGGCTGGATGGCGAAGAAGAAGTTGGCGACGGTCAGGATGACGACGAGTGCCGCGAGTCCGCCGAACTTCACCGCCGGCGGGGCCTTCGCGAGCTGATCCAGGTATTTGTCCATGACGTGGGGGTCCTTCGCCGCCTGCTAGATGGCGTAGTTGGCGGTGAGGGTGAGCTTGAAGTCGACGAGCGTGGGCGCGCCGGGCGTGTTCGCCGCCTTGGCCTGCACCGCGTTGGTCAGTTCGATGTTCTTGAAGAACGGCCGGATGTCCGCCACGGGGAACTCCTCCACGGAGGCGGTCTCCGTGTTGAAGAGCTCCACGCGGGACGTCTGGGCATCCCGGCGCTGCTCCACCAGGCGCCCCATGCCCTTGGGCGTCCACACCATGCCGCCCAGGCCGCGCATCAGCTCCGCGACCTCGTCGTGGCTGACGGCCGACCCGTTGATGGTGACGTTGTTGGAGGCCTCCACGAAGGTCTTGAGCCAGACCTTCTTGGGGAGGGCGGACGACAGCGCGTCCAGCATGCGCACCGGCCCGTTGCGGCCCTTGCGCAGCGTGTCCAGCACGGCGAGCTTCTTCTCCACCTCGGTCTTGCGGGTGTTGATGTTGGTCACCTCTCCGATGACCTTCTCCAGCTCCGCGATCTTCGCCTTCGTCTGGGCGATGCCCTGCTTGGCGCGCGTGAGGTCGCCATCGCGATCCGCGTACCAGAAGTAGTTGCCCACCACCGCGGCGATCAGGACCGCGGCGTAGATGACCAGCACCTGCTGGCCCATCTCGCGCTTCTTCACCGCCCGGACGGGCAGCAGATTGATTCGAATCATCATGTGCGTCATCTCCTCGCGGCCAGAGCGGTTCAGCCCAGCTTGTCGCCCGGGCGCCGGAGCGCCAGTCCCACTGCCACCGCGGCCATGGGTGCCACGTCCATGATGAACGCGGGGTCGAACTTGCGGTTGTCCACTTCAATCTTCCGGAACGGGTTGAGGATCTCCACCGGCACGCCGGTCCGCGCCTCGATGGTCTTGAACAGGGCGGGAATCTTCGCGGTGCCACCGGACAGGTAGACCTTGGTGAAGTTCGAGTCCGCGGCGGTGCCCGCGTAGAAGTCCAGCGAGCGCTGGATTTCACCGGCAACCTGCTCCGCCACGCTGGAGAGCACCCGCTCCACGTCCTGGGGCACCACGGCGTCCGCGTCCGCGCGGTTGCCGCCGATCTTCAGCGCCTCCGCCTCCTCGTAGGAGACGTTGAGCTGCTTCTGGATCTCCTCGGTGAACTGGTTGCCACCGATGGTCACGTCGCGGGTGAACACCGTCACGCCGTTGGCGATGATGTTGATGTTCACCACGGAGGCGCCGGCGTTGATGAGGACGACGGTCTCCTTCTCCGGCAGCTCGTAGTTCGTGGAGAACATGTTCTGGACGGCGAACGCGTCCACGTCCACCACCACCGGCGCCAGTCCCGCTTCGGAGACCACGGTGGTGTAGTCGTTGATCATGTCCTTCTTGGCGGCCACCAGCAGCACGTCCATCTGACCGGTGGCGTCGTTGCCGCCGCCGTCGAGGATCTGCGTGTCGATGTTCACGTCCTTCACGTCGAAGGGGATGTACTGCTCCGCCTCCCACTGGATGCTCTCCTCGAGCTCTTCCTGGCTCATGCGGGGCATCTGGATCTTCTTGATGATGACCGAGTGGCCGGACACGCCGATGGCGACGTCCTTGCCCTTCACCTTCAGCTCCGCCATCAGCTCCTGCACCGCCTGCACGATGGCCGTGGAGTTCATCAGGGCGCCGTCGACGATGGCTTCAGGAGGCAGCGGTTTCATTCCGAAGCTCTGCAGGGCGTAGCCCACTTCACCGCGCTTGCGCTGCTCCTTGAGCATGATCATCTTGATCGACGTCGACCCGATATCCAGCCCAAGTGCCAGTTTGCCCTTCGCCATGCGTAACTCCATCGGAGAGGCGGCCAGCGTAGCACCGGCTTGATACCCCTCCTAAAAAGTGCTTGGCGCCCGGCCGCCCATCGGACGGGGGAGCGCCGCAAAGACCGACGACAGCCGCTCGCCCCCTGACGTACCACCGCGGAGGCCCGATTTTCCGGCCCCGGCCGCGTTCCGTCAAATGGCGGCGGAGGATTCCTGCCAGGTCGGGTCGCCTGCTGGCCCCTCCCCTGCCCTTCAAGTCCCTCCTTCAGGTCCGGAGTGCCTCCGCGTCGGGATCAATGCCGTACTCCTTGATCTTGTACAGAAGCGCGCGGTGGCTGATGTCCAGGACCTCCGCCGCCCGGGTGCGATTGCCCTTCGTGCGACGAAGCGCTGCCCGGATGTAGGACTCCTCCAGCTCCCGGATGGCCCGCTTGAGCGACAGGTCGCCTGTGGCCTGTAGCGGCGCGACCGCCCCGGCGGCCGCGGGTGCGGAAGCCGCCCACAGCTTCTCCGGCAGGCTGCCAGGCGCGATCAGGATTCCCTCCTCCAGCAGCACCGCGCGCTCCATGGCGTTCTCCAGCTCGCGCACGTTGCCCGGCCAGGCGTAGGCCGTGAGCAGGGCCTCCGCCTCCGGGGTGAAGCCCTGCACCGGAGGGTCCCGGTTGAGCTCGCGGTTGAAGCGCCCCAGGAAGGAGCGGGCGAGCAGCGGGATGTCCTCGCGGCGCTCGCGCAGGGGCGGCAGGGCGAGGTTCACGACGTTGAGGCGGTAGTAGAGGTCCTCGCGGAACTCACCCTTCTCCACCAGCCGGCCCAGGTCGCGCAGCGTGGCGGCCACCACGCGCACGTCCACGCGCTCCACGCGGCTTTCGCCCACCGGGCGGATCTCCCCCTCCTGCAGCACGCGCAGGAGCTTCACCTGCGCGCCCAGGGGCAGCTCGCCCACCTCGTCGAGGAAGAGCGTGCCGCCGTCAGCCTCCGCGAACAGGCCCCGGCGGGCGGTGCGCGCGTCGGTGAAGGCGCCCTTGGCGTGGCCGAACAGCTCGCTCTCCAGGAGGCCGTGGGGGATGGCGCCGCAGTTCACGGCCACGAAGGCCATGGCGGAGCGGCGGCTCTTGCCGTGCAGCTCGCGCGCGATGAGCTCCTTGCCGGTGCCGCTCTCCCCGGAGATGAGCACGGTGGTGTCCACCGGGGCCACGCGCGCCACCTGCTTGAGCACCGCCTGGAGCGCGGCGCTCTCCCCCAGGATGTGCCCCAGGGACGCGCCGGGAAGGTGGGCCTCGTGCAGGCGCCGGTTCTCCCGCAGCAGCCGCTCGCGCTCCTCCGCCTTGCGCAGGACGAAGACAATCTCCTCCGGCTTGAAGGGCTTCTGGACGTAGTCGTACGCCCCCGCCTGCACCGCCTCCAGCGCCTGCTCCTGCGAACCGTAGGCGCTCATCACCACCACGGTGAGGCCCGGCTGGTCCACGAGCGCCGCGCGCAGCACCGACAGCCCGTCGCGCTTCGGCATGCGCACGTCGCACAGGAGGACGTCGTAGGCGCGCGCGGACAGCTCGCGCAGGGCCTCTTCGCCGTCGGCGACGGCGCGCACCTCGTAGCCCTTGTCGGTGAGCACCAGGGTGAGGATGTGGCGGATGGACGGCTCGTCGTCGGCGACGAGAACGGTGCGGAAGAGGGACATGGGGGTGGGCGCATCATACGCCCCACCCGCCCCAGCGCGTATCAGACGGCGGGAAGCGACAGCCGGAAGCAAGCGCCGCCCCCCGCGCCGTCACGGGCCTCCAGCCGGCCGCCCATGCCCTGCGCCAGGTTCAACGACACCGCGAGCCCCAGGCCGGTGCCCTGCCGTCCCTTGGTGGTGAAGAACGGTTCGAAGAGGTGCGCGCGCACCTCCGGCGACAGGCCCGGACCGCTGTCCTCCACCTCCACGAACAGGAGCGCGTCCTCGCGCCGGGTGGAGATGCGCACCTGCCCCTGGCCGCCCATGGCCTGCGCGGCGTTGAGCATCAGGTTGATGAGGATCTGCGACAGGGGCCCTGGATCCGCGCGCGCCAGCAGGCCGGGCGTCACGGCCAGCGTCACGTCCACGCGGTCCAGCTCCGGGCCGGCGCGCACCAGGCGCACGCACGTCTCCACCACCTGCCCCACGTCCACCGGCACCGGCTGTGCGCTGCCGGGGCGCCCCAGGTCCAGCAGGCCCCGCACGATGCGGTCGATGCGCAGGACCTCGTGGTCGATGCGCTCCAGGAAGTCCTTCACCTCCGGCCCTTCCGCCTTCATGCGCGCCAGGGAGAGGTAGCCCAGGATGCCCGCCAGCGGGTTGCCCACCTCGTGCGCCACGCCCGCGGCCAGCTTTCCCACGGTGGCCAGCCGCTCCGAGGCGACCAGCTCCGTCTGCGCCCGCGCGAGCCGGGAGTTCGCCTCGCGCAGCGCCTCCAGCTGCGAGCGCGTGAGGGCCTGCTCCTGGCGCAGCGCCTCCGCCATGCGCTGCAGCGCGCGCTGGATGCGCGACAGCAGCGGTCCGCCCTGCCCCGCCAGCGGCACGTCCAGTTGCAGCCGGCCCAGCTGCTCCACGGCGGCCTCGGTGGCGCGCAGCGGGCGGCCCACCGTGAGGTCCAACACGACGTAGGCCAGCACCGTCAGCACCACCAGGTCCAGGCCCAGCGCCAGGGGCAGGAAGGTGCGGATGCGCGACAGGCCTTCCGCCTCCGGCGTCCCGGGGTCCGCCAGCCGCCGCGCCACGTCCAGCAGGCGGATCAACACCGGTTGCAGCGTGAGCCAGGACAGGCCCGTGGACAGCGAGCCCAGCAGGAAGGCCACGCTCGCGATGCGCCACTTCATCCGCGCACCGGCGACACGCGCCTCACTGCGTCCCCCCGAGCATCATCGCGACCTCCACCGGAAACACACGGGAGAGCCACGGCCCCAGCAGCAGGATCTCCAGCCCCGCCAGCGCCAGCCACGGACCGAACGGGATGTTGGTGGCCTCCGGCTCCCACTGCTCCTCGCCCGTCTCCTCATCCAGCGTCACATCCGGGATGTCCTGGAAGAGCAGGCACGGAATCACCAGCGCCACCCGCTTCCACCAGGGCAGTCCGGGCTTCGTGAACTCCCACGTCATCGTGGACGGGGGCTCCTCCGCCTCCTCCTCGGAAGAGGCCTTGGACGGATCCACCTTCTCCTCCTCGCCGCGGGGGCCTGCCCGGCCGGTGAGGGCGAGCATCACCACGCCCACGACGGCGCCCTGGAACGACGAGAAGAAGAGGATGCCGAGCAGCGACTGCCAGCCGAGGAACGCGCCCAGGAGCGCGACGAGGAACTTGTCCCCGCCGCCCAGCGCCTCCTTCTTGAAGACCTTCCAGCCCACGTACTCCATGAAGCGGAAGGTGAGGAAGCCCACCGACGCGCCCACCACCGCGTTCACCACCGCGTCCTGGCCCAGGGGAATGGCCAGCACGATGCCCGCCACGATGCCCGGCACGGTGAGCGACAAGGGCAGGATCCAGTGCTCCAGATCAATGAAGGTGAGCGGCACCAGCAGGCAGACGAGCACCAGCGCGGGCACGAGCGGATACGCCCAGTCGAAGCGCTTGAGGCACGCGAGGAACAAGAGGCCCGTGAGCAGCTCCACCAGGACGTAGCGCGGGGAGATGGGCATGCCGCACCCACGGCACTTCCCGCGCAGGCCCAGCCACGACAGCACGGGGATGTTCTCGTACCAGGACAGCACGTGCCCGCACTTCGGGCAGCGCGACCCCGGCCGCACGATGCTCAGCCCTTCCGGCACGCGCGCGATGACGACATTGAGGAAGGAGCCGAAGCACAGGCCCAGGAAGAACAGGAAGAGGATGAAGAGGGGCTCGGCCCAGCCCGGCGCGTAGGTGAACGTCACGGAGCCGGGAATCCTACCCGCCGCTCATGTCACTGGCGACTTCGTGGCGGACGACGAAAACCGTCAGCGTCAGTGACAAAAATTGGCAGGCCAGCAGGCGTGCCGCGCCTGAGGTGGGCTGCCCTTTGAGGGAATCCGAGCGGTTGGCCGGATTGTTCGCGGTGGCACTCTTCGTGCTAAGAGTTCGCACGTCGTTCAACCCCCCTCTGCCTGCCGCGGAGTTCCCAAACATGATGAACCGTCTCTTCCGGAAGAAGGGTGGCTTCACCCTGATCGAGCTGATGATCGTGGTCGCCATCATCGGCATCCTGGCCGCCATCGCCATCCCGAACTTCATCCGCTTCCAGGCGAAGTCCAAGCAGTCGGAGGCGAAGACGAACCTGAAGGCCATCTTCACGGCCCAGAAGGCGTACTTCGGTGAGAAGGACAAGTACCAGGTGAACTTCACGGTCATCGGGTTCGATCCCGAGGCCGGCAACCGCTACAGCTACGGCCTGGCGACGGGCTGCGCCGCCGCGGTGGACGCGACCCAGACGGCCCGCCGCGCTGGCGCCACCCTCGGCTGCATCGGCCAGGACGCGCTGAAGTTCCCCGCGCCTCCCGCCGCCGCGGACGCGGTCAACAACGTGGGCGTGAACCCCACCATCGATGACTGCCCGAACTGCTTCTTCAGCGCCACGGCGATCGGCAACGTCGACAACGATCCCGAAGGCGACACGTGGGGCATCACGTCCGCCACGGTCGCTGGTGAGGCCGTCGTCCAGGCCCCCTGCGGCATCGACGAGGACACGCCGAACGGCCTGAACCTGGTCGCGGGCGAGCCCACGAACGCGTTCAACGACGTGAGCTGCGGCGGTTAATTCGCTGCACGCCGTGCAAGCCTGCCGGGCCCGCTTCATTTGATTCACCGAAGCGGCTCGGCGTGGCACAATCAACGGGGCGCCCGGGCATTTCGGGCGTCCCGTTGTCGTTTCGTGAGGCCATGCGAAAGCCGCCCCTGCTGCGATTCGTTCCGGGACTGCTGCTGGTAGCCCTCCTGTCCGCGCCGCCCGTCCCCCCGCGCAGACAAGGCGGCGCGGACAGGAGGGCTACCAGC